>PMWT01000007.1 GCA_003166025.1 Acidimicrobiaceae bacterium
CGCAGATCCTCCTCAACCCCCAGTACCTGGTCCGCCAGTCCTACCGTTGGGCCGGCGTCGACGCCCGGGTCCCCAAGGGTGCACTGGTGCACGCCCTCCGCCACACCATGGCCACGCGCCTGGCCGAGGACGGCGCCAGCGCCAGCGAGATCCAGCACATTTTGGGCCACGAGAGCCTCAACACCTCTCAGGTGTACATCGACGCCACGGCGAACGAGCAACGCGCGGCTGTCCGGGCGAACCGCACCTACCAGGCCCTCGGCCGGATCGCCAAGGACATGTGAGCTGCCACTCCCCCCCCAGTCGAGGATAAACGTGATTTCGCAACTCCCCCAGTCCGGGGCAGGGGCATCTCTCGGTCGGCGGGCGCTAACCGCGGCGCCCAGCATCCGTCAGCCCAGCTCATCACGAGGCGCCTGACCTGGCAATGCCGCGGTCCTGTCAACCTCTGGGTCCTTCGGGCCGACGTAACGCCACCAGATGGCCTTCAGGTCCCGCCGAACAAACCAACCACCCGCACCGGAGCAGGTATCCAGACGCGCCCAGCCAGGCGCGCCGCGACTTCCTACGCAGCCGCTTGACCTCGGCGACGGTTGGACAGTGGTGCAGGATATTCATGTCCCCGGGTCACGGGCGCCGTAGGTCATCGGCCGCGTCGCTGACACCTCTCAGGTCGACCTCCTGCGCGGGAAACCGTACTTGTGGCTCGTGGCCCCTGGAGCCGGCTCTCGCCGACGTGCTGAAGCACAGCCGTGCAGGACGGGTGCCGTTCGAGGTCGGTCCACAGGTTCGACCCGAACTGCCTCGATCGAGTGCGCTACTGACCCTATGTCTCCAGCGCAATGCGCCACTCATCGCGGCGAGCGCTCTCGGCCTCGACGAGCGCGGCCAGTCAACTGTACGGTGGCGATGCTCTCGGTGCGCGTTGGCGAGCGCAAGCCAGCGGACCGCGGCGGTTTCCAAGCCCTGGTCAGAAGCGGACGCCCTGGTCAGGTGGCTTGTCTCCTTGGTCGCGCCAATCTCCGGGCGATTCCTCCTCAACCCCCGGATCCCCCCCGATCCCCCATTCACGCTGCTGCCGAAGGCCTACGACCCCTACCGGCTCATGGCTGGTGACAGTGTCCTTGCCAGCACCCCAACTGCCCCCTTCGGAAAGCAGGCAACCAGGAAGGCCGGTAGCACGTTGCCGAGTCCATCGTGCCCGGGTCTGGTTGGGTTGGCCCGGACATTAGCCTGGAGCGGGGTTCTCTACGGTGAACCAGCGCCAGTTGTAACTGTCCATCCCACCGTGCTTCGCTTTGTACTGGTTGAGCGCCTCTAGCCATTGACTGAGGAGCAAGACGACATCGCTGTTTTGAGGCAACGTGTCCTCATCGAGAAGTTCAACGAACTCACGGCTCGGGTCCCGCTCTAACAGCTTGCTCAGCTCAGTGAGCAAACGGTTGAGGTTGCGGATCTTGAGAGCATTGACGATGCCGTCCTGCTTCTTCTTAGACAATTCACTCATCTCGCGGTGCGCCGCTTCGAGCATTGGGACTAACCGTTTGTAAGTCGTCACCTGTTCCTCGGTGGGCGCATCGGGGTCGGGTGCCGGGTTACGTGGCGGGTGTCGTGGGGCCATCGTGTCTCTTTCTACTGGGGGAGCCGGCGAGTGAACTCGACGTATTTCTTGCGTAGCGCCTCGATCGGTCGGCGACCGGCGTCGAGTAACTGGACCATTAGATCAATATCGGAGTCATCGAGGCAGACGATCGCTGCCCTCTTTGCTGAGTGGAGATCAATGATGTTTTGCTGCACGTTCCGGGGTGGCGGGGTGCGCGCTAGCAGGACGCCGAACCGGCCCATGCTCGCGTCGTCCAAGTATCGGTAGAGCTGATTGACGTTCTCGGGGTTGAGCGCGACAACGTTCTTGAGTTCGATGACCACCTGTCGGGCCGCGTACAGGTCGCGCAGGTCGCAGAGAAACGGTGCTTTGCCATCGTTGTGGAAGATCACGTCGCGGATGTGGGCTCCGCTAATTGTGCGTTCCTGCCTACCAGCGAGGTCGAGTTCGGGGTACAGGAGGGAAGAGAGTAAGTCGAAGGCGAGACTCTCGAACTTCTTGTCAGCACCACCCGTGCGACCGGTCGTCAGCGTGTGCAGTTCCTGAGCTTTCCGCCTTAGGGTGTCGAGGCGCAGCGGAGTGAACAGCGGGTCGGCGCCACACTCGTCGGCCTGCTGCTCACGGCTCGTGACGTAGGAGCTGACCACCTGGTAGTGCGCCCGGTTGTGGGCAAGCACGGTCGCCTTAGCGACTGCGCGATTGTGTCTGCCAGGGGGCAGGACGAGGCGAAGATAGGTCGTCTTGTAGTAGTCGGGATAGTTGATCCACGGGAGGCGTCGGAGAAGGGCGAGCGGGGCGAGAAGGACCGGTGATCCGTGGGTTGGGTCGTATGGCAACTCCGCGTCAAACGGCTGCCACTCCAGCCGGTCGGAATCCCAGCCGTTGAGTCGGTAGCGTCGGGTCGGGATGCCGAAGCTTCGGCAGCGCTCAGTGGTAAACGTAGCGAGCCAGCGTTTCATGACCGATGCGGTGAGGTCACTGATTCGGTCCTCCGCGACCTTTGGGATAAGTAGGGCGAGGATTTCAATGTGGTTGAGCCCTGTCGCCCCCAACTGAGGAACCTCCCTAAACCCCTCGATGATCGCCTCGCTGAGTGCCGGTCCGATAGCGGACCCGCGCTTGGTTCCTACTGCGTAGCCGAGACCGAGTTCATCCGGCTCTCGGATCTCTGCCAGTAACGAACGAGCGGCAGCCGTCCGGCCGGCAAGGGCGTGTCTTCGAATCTGCTCAACGAAACCGACGAGCGCCTCATGGATCTCCTGGTACTCGGGTCGATCCGACTTCCACAGCAGGAATGGGTCGAGGCATAGCGGAAGGTCTTCGCTGAGATGCGGGACGACGAAATCGACCTCGTCTTGGCGGATGACCAGCCCGAAGACGTCACTGAGACGTGGGTTGACCAGGCCGGTTGGGTCAACGGCCCCGGGACAGTCGTCACGTCCCGGTGGTGTCACTGACATCGGTATCCAGGTGTCACGAACGGGACGACGTCCGCGCTCGCGGCTTCTCGATCACGCCCGGCTTTCAGTGCTTGTCGTCGGCCGATCCACGCGGCCGCGCCGACACTGACGCAAGCCACCCCGGCTGATACCCAGGCAGCGACTGTCTCCCCCTCGATCATGCATGTGGAAGCTTACGCTGTGGCATCTTTGGAGTTGAAGAGGATCTGCGCCAAAACTAGCGCGGTCCGCTTGAGCTGGTCGTCTGGCCTGGCACCTCCACAGCCAAGTGCAAGCCTCTGAACAGGCACGAGGCGCTACTTTGCCTCTGGGGTCAGCTTGAGGATGACGGGGCCTACTTGGACCGAGCTGGCAGGCGTCGGCTAAGCGCGAACAGCGTGAACTACCTCGTACAGGCTGCTATCAAACTGGCCGGCATCGACCCTCTCCCCTACTCCGCCCAATCGCTCCGGGCCGGCTTCGTCACCCACACCCACCTGCGCGGCGCCGGCGACCGGGCAATCCGCCCACCAGACGTCGGCATCGTTCGCTTGCGACCCTGGGCCAGTGC
>PMWT01000165.1 GCA_003166025.1 Acidimicrobiaceae bacterium
GGCCTCCACCGCGTGGTGCGTCGTGCACCCGGCCCGGACGTCGATCCCGTCCACGCCCACGAAGACGATGTCGAGGTTGAGCGAGGCGAGGCTGGCTTCGGCCAGCGGGCCGGAGAGCTCGTAGGAGTTGCCCCGCACCGTCCCCCCCGTGACTACCAGCGTCAGGTTGGGGCGCACGGCCAGCTCTGAGGCTATGTTCAGGGCGTTGGTGACGATGGTAAGCCCCTGGCGGTCGGCCAGGGCCCTGGCCACCTCGGTGGCGGTAGTCCCCCCCGTCAGCCCGACGGCCATCCCCTCGGCTACGTGCGAAGCCGCCTCCTGAGCGATGCGGCGCTTCTCCTCGGCATGGCGGACGCCCTTGTAGCGCAGTGGTAGCTCGTACGAAACGGCGTGGACGACGGCCCCCCCGTGGGTCCGCCCCAGGAGCCGCTGCTGCTCCAGCAACGCCAGGTCGCGCCGTATGGTGGCGGAGGCGACACCGAGGTCCTGGGCCAGTTCGGCCACGCCCACGGAGCCGCCGTCGGCCAACCGCCCGAGGATGGCTGAGAAGCGCTCTTCTCTCCGCATCTTCCCAAACGTAGTGCCCGTCGCCGAAGGCGGTGCCCGGGACGGTGCCGGTGGCACCCCGGCCGGGCCGGCCGACTAGCCAATGGGGTTGCGAAAGTGTTGACCGACGGCCGCCGGCTGCGCCACCCCCGGCGCCTCGTTGGGCGTCATCGCCCCCAGCAATGCCAGCGCCGGCGCACTGGCACCGGCCGAACGTATCGCCAGGCGGGCTAGCAACGCCCGCCGGCTGGGCGGTCGGGCAGACAGGGGGGTTGGCGCCGAGTCCGTGCGCGCCAACCCCTCCCCGCACGGAGGCGGAGCGGGGCGAGAGCAGTGCTGGCCTTCCAGGTACACAAATCGTCGACAGGTACTCACGCCTAGACCTCCTGTTCGAGCGCTTACCAGCGCGCGAGGGCACTTCCCGATCCTTACGGTGGCGACGAAGCGTTCCCTGAAGCCAACCTGACGGTTGACTAACACGCCGAAGGCGAATGTGACAATTGCCCCTACCTGCCGACGCGGCGTCGGCGCGAGGGTTGGTTCATGCCCGGGGGCCCCCTTCGCCGTGGCGGCTATCGCCATGGGTAACCCCGACGCCTTCCTGTCCCGGGGGCGGCGGGTACCCGCCCATCGGCCTGTGGCTTCCCGCGTCCACGACTGGCAGGAACTGTACGAACCGTTCTCCCGCCCGGAGGCCTCCGAACAAGCGTCCCGCTGCATGTCGTGCGGCATCCCCTATTGCCACGCCGCCTGCCCCCTGGGCAACCTCATCTCGGACTGGAACGACCTCGCCTACCGGGGCCGGTGGCGCGACGCCGCCGACCGGCTGCACGCCACCAACAATTTTCCCGAGCTGACGGGGAGGCTCTGCCCCGAGCTGTGCGAGGCCGCCTGTGCCCTGTCTATAAACGACGAGCCGGTCACCAACGCCGTGGTGGAAAAGCAGATCGCCGAGGTGGCCTGGTCAGAGGGCTGGGTCGTCCCCCAGCGGGCCCGCACCCGGACCGGGAAAAAGGTCGGCGTGGTGGGCTCCGGGCCCGCCGGTCTGGCCGCCGCCCAACAGCTGGCCCGGGCCGGTCACCAGGTCACCGTGTTCGAGCGTGCCCGGCGGGCGGGAGGGGTGCTGCGCTATGGCATCCCCGACTTCAAACTGGAGAAATGGGTCCTGGAGCGCCGCCTGGCCCAGCTTCGCGCCGAAGGCGTGTCGTTCCGCTGCCGGACCGAGGTGGGCAAGGACATCCCGGTCGACGAGCTGATAGGGGCACGTGGCGACCTCGACGCCCTCGTCCTGGCCGGGGGGGCCACGGCCGCCCGAGACCTGGGTATACCGGGGCGCGACCTGCCCGGGGTGTACCAGGCCGTGCAGTACCTGGTGCACGCCAACCAGGTCCTGGAAGGTGAGGTGGCGCCATCGCAGGCGCTGACGGCCGCAGGCAAGGACGTGGTCGTCATCGGGGGTGGGGACACCGGGGCCGACTGCCTGGGCACGGCTCTGCGCCAGGGCGCCCTCTCGGTGCACCAGCTCGAGATCATGCCTCAGCCCGCTGCCGGCCATGACCCCGCCCTCCCGTGGTTGGCGTGGCCTCGCCCCCTACGGTCGTCGGCCGCCCACCACGAAGGCGGCGACCGGGCCTGGTCGGTCTCCACCCGGCGTTTCCTGGACGACGGTCATGGCCGGCTGGCCGGGCTCGAGCTGGCCGACGTGACCATGAGGACGCACGATGGGCGACCGAGCTTCGAGCTGGTCCCCGGCTCCGAAAGGGTGATGGAGGCCGAACTTGTCCTGCTGGCGCTCGGGTTCTCGGGCCCTGAGCGCTCGCCCATGCTGGAGCAGCTCGGGGTAGACCTTGACGCCAGAGGCAACGTGGCCCGCAACGACCAATGGGCCACCAATGTCCCCGGGGTTTTCGCGTGCGGGGACATGGGCCGGGGCCAGAGCCTGGTGGCCTGGGCCATCGCCGAAGGCCGCAGTACGGCGGCGGCGGTGGACCGCTTCCTCATGGGCGAGACGCTGCTGCCGTCCTCGTTGCCATCGCCGCCGCGCTGAGGCCTCTCGCCTGTGCCCGGGAGGCGGGCCGGGCGGGCTGAGACCTCTAGCTTTCGGCCGGAAGGCGGGCCGAATAGATCGAGTAGCCGTCCACCGCGCGGGCTACAAAGGTCGCCGTAACGGTCGCCGCCATCATCGGGACAACCAGCGCGAAACCCGTGTGCGTCAGTTCGAGGACCAGGGCCAGGCCGGCCAGCGGGGCCTGCATGGCGGCCCCGGTCATCGCCGCTGCGGCCACCATGGCGAAGGCCCCGATGGGCGCCCCCGCCCAAAGGTGCGACCAGGCCAGGCCGAGGAAGGCTCCCAGCAGGGCGCCCGTGCTCAGGGTGGGCGTGAACAGGCCGCCGGCGGCCCCGCTCTTCAGGCACATGGCCGTCACCAACGGCTTCAGGCAGCAGAGGGCGAGCAGCAAAGTGAGGGATCCCTGCCCAAGGAAGGCGTCGTGGGCGACGTCCTTGCCGTTCCCGAACAGTTGGGGGTACTCGAAACCGATAAGCCCCAGGGCCCCGAAGGCCACCACCATGGCCGGGGCCGTCATCGCCCCGGTGGTACGGCGGTAGGAAACCCAACCGATGAGGCGGGTATAGGCGGCCGCCACCACCCCCAAGATGGGGCCGACCAGGACCGACCAGACCATGAGCGTGGCACTCAGATGGTATGCCGGGATGTCGAGGTAGGTCGGCCCCGTGGGCAGGTAGATCCACGCTGTCGTAGTGGCGATGAAGGCGCACGCCAGGGCGGGCAGCACGGCGGGCAGGACGGCGCTACCGACCAGGACCTCGACGGTGAACAAGGCCCCACCGAGGGGCACGTTGTAGACAGCGGCCAGGCCGGCGCCGGCCCCGCAGGCGACCAGCAGCTTGCGCTGCCCGTCGCTCAAACCCAACCAACGCGACAGCACGCTCCCTGAAGCCGCCCCCATCAGCTTGGGCGCCTGCTCCCGTCCGATGGACGCGCCCATGCCGATGACTATCTCGGAGATGACGCCTGTGCCCAGGCAACGGCGGAACGACAGGCGGGCGTCGCCCCGCCAGATGGCGTCGTCCACCTCCGACTTCTCGCCCTTTGTGTAGCGCCGCAGCAGGTACCACGAGGTGCCGCCGATCACACCGGCCACCAAAAGAGAGGTGAGGCGACGGAGGTCCCCGGCGCGCTCCACGGCCTGTTCGACCGGCCCGGAGGAATAGTTGAAGGCCAGGTGCTGGACGCTGAACAGCAGCGCCATCATGGCAGCTCCGAAAAGCCCGGCCGCCACCCCCGTCAGGACGATGCCCAGCCAGAACGGCCCGTTGAGGGGGGCGTTCCCGTCACCAGTGGCGTTGGGTTGCTCGGTGGCGCCCCGGCCCGAGGGGATGCGCCACTTCAACAATGGAAGGGGCCGGCGCAGCCGGGCCGTCCTCGGCCGCCCGGGAGGCACGGCGTCGTGGCCACCGCCCGCCTCGCCCGGCAACATCAGCGCCGGGCCCCGTCGACAGGGGGGGCCCCGCCTACCGAGATCGGGCGCCGCCGGCAGTTCAGCATCTCCCTCGAACCACACTAGCCAGAGCCGTGGCTGGTCCCCAGTGGTGTTCAGCGGTAGGCGTCGAGCCCGAGGTGCACCGCCAGGCCCAGGCCGGCGCAAGCGATGAGGACGCGTAGCGGTGCTGCCGGGACATTGCGTACGACGATCGGGCCTAGCCGCCCCCCGGCCAGGAACCCGGCACTGAGGGGTACGGCCGCCGACCAGCGCACGGGCCCCCAGGCGATGAACGAGACGGCGGCTACAGCGTTGGCCGACCCGAGCAGCAGGTTCCTCAACGCGGTGGCCCGGGCCAAAGGCTCGACCGTGCTCACCAGCAACACGGCTAGGAGGACCACCCCGGCGGCGGCGCCGAAGTACCCACCGTAGATGGCCACGCAGAACACGCCGGCGCTCAAAAGCGCTCGTGAGCGGCGGGGCCGCCGGGGCGCGGGCCTGGCCAGGCGACGCGGCAGCAGGACGGCCAGCGAAGCCACCCCTATCAGCCAGGGCACCAGGCGGGCGAAGGCGGACGAGGGGGTGGCCAGGAGGAGAAGGCCGCCGGCGGCGCCTCCGGCCATCGCGAAGGGGACCAGGCGACGCACCGTCCGGCCCTGTCCCTTGAGCTCGGGGCGGAACCCCCAGACCGACCCGGCGCTGC
Source organism: Acidimicrobiaceae bacterium (assembly GCA_003166025.1). Taxonomy (GTDB): domain Bacteria; phylum Actinomycetota; class Acidimicrobiia; order Acidimicrobiales; family Palsa-688; genus Fen-671. The sequence continues at coordinate 4,753 of PMWT01000165.1, forward strand.
TGAACACGAGCGAGACCGTGTTGGTGACATTGGCGCTCACGGGAGAAAGCCCGGCGGCCAGCAGCGCCGGGTAGCTGACCAGGGACGCCAACCCGGCCACGCTGCCGCTCAGGCCGCCGCCGAACCCGGCCAACAGCAGCCAAAATGGGTCAAGGAGCCGCAATGTCAGTCCGGCCTTGCGCCGCGACCCGAAGCGCGGCCCGGGCGCCGCTGCGGTTGGTCCCCGCCGAGCCGTAGGCTCGCCCTTCGATCGCCCCTAGTCCAATCCTGGCCCCTAAGGAGCACGACGTGCAGGAAACGGGCCCCAACCGCTTCGCCCGCCAGCTCTTCGACGGCCTTCCGGCGCGGTACGACCGCCTGGCCGAGGTGCTGTCGTTCGGCCAGAACAGCCGCTGGCGCAAGGCCATGGTGGACGCCGTTGCCGTCGGGCCGGGCGGGTGCGTGCTCGACGTCGCCACCGGCCCGGGCGGTGTCGCCCTGCAGTTGGCCTCCCGCACCGGGGCACGCGTCACCGGGGTCGACGTCACCCCGCAGATGCTGCACGCCGCGCAGGCCAACGTGGCCGCCAGCCCAGACGCCGGCCGCATAAGCCTGGTCCTGGGCCGGGCCGAGGACCTGCCCTTCGCTGACGCCACCTTCGAGGCTCTCACGTTTACCTACCTGCTGCGCTACGTGGCCGACCCCGCCGCCACGCTGCGAGAGCTGGTGCGGGTGGTGAAGCCAGGCGGAGTGGTCGCCAGCCTGGAGTTCCACCCGCCCCGCGGCATTCCCTGGTACCCGTTGTGGGCCATCTACACCCATGTCGTCCTGCCCGCCGCCGGTTGGGCACTGGGCGGGAGGGAGTGGTTCGAGGTGGGCCGCTTCCTGGGCCCGTCGATATCGCGCCATTACCGACGCTACCCCGTCTCCTGGCACGTCGACGCCTGGCGCGCCGCGGGCGTGGAAGCGGTCAGCACCCGCGTCATGAGCCTGGGCGGGGGCCTGGTGATGTGGGGCCGGAGGTCGGAGCCACCGACGCAGGGGGCCGGCCGTGCCTGACACTTCCGACCGGGCGCCCAAAGGCGGTCCGGCACCCCGCCGGCCCGCCTGGTACGCGGTACCTCCGGGGCGGTGGCGGGATTGGCTCACCTTGCTCCATCCCCCGTACACCGCCTGGCACCTGAGTTACGTCCTGATCGGAGCGAGCTTGGCGCCCAGTTTCCACTTGGAGCGCCTGGTCGCCACGCTAATCGCCTTCGGTCTGGCGGTGGGCGTCGGTGCCCACGCGCTGGACGAGCTGCGGGGGCGCCCGCTCGGCACCGAGATCCCCTCGCCGGTGCTCGCCACCGTGGCCGCCGCCGCCATCGCCGGCGCCGTGGTCCTGGGAGCCCTCGGGACCGAACAGGTGGGATGGGGCCTGGCTGTGTTCATCGTGGTAGGCGTCGCCCTGGTGGTCGCCTACAACCTCGAGCTATTGGACGCCAGGCTGCACAACGGGACGATCTTCGCTCTGGGCTGGGGGTCGTTCCCCCTGCTGACGGCCTACTACGCCCAGGCCACCACCATCCGCCCGGCCGCCGTCGTCGGCGCCGCCTTCGCCTTCGGGCTTTCTAAGGCCCAGCGGGAGCTGAGCATGGAGGCCCGGGAGGTCCGCCGCCGGGTCGTAACCGTGGAAGGCGAGCGGACGTATGCCGACGGTACCCGCCGGACGATCACGCACGCGTCCATCCTGGCGCCCCTCGAGCGCGGGCTCGTAGCCCTGTCGTGGTCCACCTGCCTACTAGGCGTGAGCCTGGTCCTGGCCCGTACCGGCCACTGAGCCAGTCCACTGAGCCGGGCCCATTGCGCCCGGTGTGGTCGCAGGGGGGCCGTCCCTGCCAGACTGTCCCCGTGATCGAGTGGGTACGTGTCCAGGCACCGGTCCGCGTCCTGGACGCAGGAGGCTGGACGGACACCTGGTTCGCTCGTACTGGCAAGGTCTGCCATGTGGCCGCCGGGCCTGGTGCCGAGGTTTTCGCCCGCCGGAGCTACCCGAGGGGGGCCGGTGCCTACGACGGCGCGGCAACGGTACAGCTGCGCGTGCCCGACTTCGCCGACGAGTACGCCTTCAGCACGGACGCTCCCCCGGGACGTCACCCCCTGCTAGAGGCCACGCTGTGCCGCTGGGCGCCCAAGGGCGCCCACCTGGAGGTAAGACTGAGATCAGAAGTCCCTCCCGGGTCGAGCCTGGGGACCTCGGCCACGGTGGTGGTGGCATTGTTGACTGCTCTCCGCGCTCTTTCGGGCGGCGGCGCCGACCGGCTCGACCTGGCCCGTGCCGCTCACGAGATCGAAACAGTGGACCTGTGCCTCCAGAGCGGCGTCCAGGACCAGGCGGCCGCTGCTTTCGGCGGGGCCAACGTCGTCGACATCGCTCCTTATCCCCGCTTTACCGTCAGCCAACTGCGCATCCCTGCGAGTACATGGGAAGCGCTCGGTCGCCGGGTGGTCACGGTCTACCTGGGCGCGCGCCACTACTCGAGCGCCATGCACGAGACGGTGATCAAACGCCTGGCCGGCGACGAAGACTACGCCGAGAGGCTCCTGGCCCCTCTACGAGCCGCTGCCGAGGAGGCCGCTTCGGCGTTGGTGGCCGGTGACATCGCCGCTTACGGCGAGGCCATGATCACCAACACCATCGGTCAGATGGGGCTGCACCCGGCCCTGGTCAGCGAGCCGGCCCAGGACCTCATAGACCTGGGCCGCCGCCACGGCGCCGTGGGTTGGAAGATCAACGGGGCGGGCGGGGACGGTGGCACCGTCACCCTGGTAGGCCCGGACGACCCCGGCCCGCTGCTGGCCGCGCTCGAGCACCTCGACGGGGTCACCGTGCTCGCCCTGCAGCCCAGCTCCGAGGGAGCGCGCGTCGTCGACCAGGGTTGATGTCCGCAGGGCCGGCGCCGGTCCAGCCCTGTAGGGACGCCGGACAAGGTCGTGGCGGATCGCCTCCAGGCCCGGGCCGTCAACTACGGGGAGGCAGGGTGGGCAAAGGCTTTCGGGGCCGCCGGTCCAGTTCGGGGAGCGCCGGCGCGAACCGCTGGAGGCCCTCCCGGGCGAGCTCGATGGCCCGCTCGAGCTGGGGATCGCGACCCGCTACGTAGTCCTGGGGCCGGACGATGACCTCCTCGTCGGGGTCGGTGCCACGGTTCTCCACCCCCCAGCCGACATCCTCGAACCAAAAGGCGAACTCCGGCTGAGTGGTCACGCTCCCGTCCACCAGGGGCAGCGTGATATCCATACCGATTACGCCGCCCCAGGTCCGGGTGCCCACCACGGGCCCCAGCTTGAGCATCTTGAACCCGTGGGTGAATATGTCGCCGTCCGACCCGGCCCATTCGTTGGTGAGCAGGACCAGCGGCCCGGCCGGAGCCTCGTCGGGGTAGGAGATGGGCGCACCACGCCGCGGGACGTCCCAGCCCAGGCGGCGGCGGGCCAGCTTTTCGAGCACCAGTCCGGAGACGTGGCCCCCGGCGTTGAAGCGGGCGTCGACCACCAGGGCGTCCTTTTCCACCTCGGCCAGATAGGACCGGTGGAACTCCGACCAACCATGGGGCATCATGTCGGGGATGTGGACGTAACCGGCCCGCCCGTCCGTGGCCTCGCGTACCTGGCGCCGGTTGGCGGTCACCCAGTCGCGGTACCGCAACGGCATCTCGTCGTCCAGGGTGGGCACGACGATCCTGCGGGGCCTAGCGCCGTTGCTTCGAGCCTCAGCGGGAGGGCCGGCCACGGTCAGTTCCACGGGTAGACCCGACTGGTTGGTGAGCAGTGCGGCCGGGCCGACGGCGGGGTCGACGGGTTGACCGTTGACGGCGAGGATGGCGGTGCCAGCGCTCAGCCGCGCCCCCGGCGCCAGCAGTGGTGACGCCTCGTGCGGCTGCCAGCTGGTCCCCGGCACCACTCGGGTCACGACCCATGTTCCCGAGACGTCCCTGTCGATGTCGGCCCCCAGATGGGCTTGGCCCCAGGAGGGCGGACGCCGGTACTCGCCGCCCATCTCGTAGCAGTGCGACGTCCCCAGTTCGCCCTGAAGCTCCCAAATGACATCGGAAAGCTCAGCCCTGGTGGCCACCCGGTCCACCAGCGGCAGGTAACGGTCCAGAACCCGCTGCCAGTCCACTCCGGAAAGATCGGCCGTCCAGAACTGCTCGACCTGTAGCCGCCAGGCCTCCCGGACCATTTGGGCCCACTCCATGCCCGGGCTCACCAGAGCGCGGGCGCGGCCCAGGTCGACAAAGTCATTGCTGCGCCCGGAGGGTTCTTTATCGTGCTCCTCGTCCGGCTTGGCTGTCGAAGAGGTCACCCGCAGACGTCGCCCCTCCCCGGGCGAGCCCGTGGTGTAGGCCAGCGCCTCCCCGTCCCCGCTGACCACGACCTCGGACACTTCCGTGGCGAACGTCTCGCGGCGGTCCGTGACGAGGTCATAGCACTCGAGCGCGGCGTTGGAAGGAGGCGTCGCCGCTCCCCAGTCGTGGCCCAGCGCGCCCTCCACCGGCCTGGACAGCAGCAGGAGCTTGTTCCTCAGGGCGAAAATGGCCTCGTAACGGGCCTCGGGGACTGGCACCTCGACCACACGCTGGCCGATCCCGTCGGGGTCGACATGGGCGATCACAGCCTCCGGGTGCGCAGTAGCGGTACTCGGTCCACCCGGTCCCGGCGCCGGCGCGTCTCCGGCGCCATTAGAGCCCGGCGTGCCCGGCTCGGGTTCTGGACGGGCCATGAACGGTGACGGTTGGTCGGCCCGGAGCGTGACCAAATAGGGACGCGACCCCAATGGGAAACCGAGGTCGAAGAACAAGCTGTCGTAGACCGGGTCGAAGCTCCGCCGGGACAGGAAGTAGAGGTACTTGCCGGTCGGGTCGAACGAAGGGCAGCTGTCCTTGAACTCCGGTCCAGTCACGGCGACGACCTGCTCGCCCGCCACCTCGGCCAATTTGATCTGCGACGTCTTGGGGCTGGCCGGGAAGCTGTAGGCGACCCACCTCCCATCAGGCGACCAGGCCGGGCCGGCCGGGCGGCCGAAAGCGGACTCGTCCAGCAACCTGGCATTGCCCGCCGCCACCGAGACGATGAGCAGTTGGTCCTCATGGTTGGTCACGGCCAGCTGCGACCCGTCTGGCGACGGCACCAGCTCCACAACGCGGCCAAGGCCAGGCACCTCGATGCGCCGGAAGGCGGACAGGGCCCCGNNCCCCGGCATGCTCGTCCCCGGCATGCTCGTCCCCGGCCTCGGGCACGGCCCCGACCAGGGACGTGGCCCGGTGGACCTCGATGGCCTCCACCCCGGTGGCGTCGCTCACGGCGACGATGTCGCGCCCTTCACCGAGGAAGCTCGCCAGCCGGTAGCGCACCCCTTGGCGCTCCCCGTGCTGGATGACGGGCATGTCGAACGGCGCGAAACTCAGCAATTTGCCCCGGACGTCGACCACGAAACGCTTGGCCCTATGGTCCAGTCGGAACTGCCCCATATAGGTTCCCGCGTCAACGAAATGAGGCTGGCGCTGGGTACGGGGGCTCCCGACCTCGACCTCTATGGGGGCGGCGGCCCGGCCGGTGGCGGGCTCGTAGCACCACAGTTCGCCTGCCACCTGGTAGACGATCCTGGTGCCGTCACTGGCCGCGTGACGGGCGTAGTGCTCGGCGTGGTCGGTATGGCGGACGATGCCCGTCCCCTCGGGCGAGCACGAGTACAGGTTGCCGATCCCCTCGTGGTCGGAGAGAAAATAGATCCTGTCTCCGGCCCACACGGGCGAGGCCAGGTTCCCGTTGATCTGCTCGGGGCGCAGTAGCACTTCGAACTCACCGTTGCCCTGGCGGTCGATCCACAGGACGCCCGCCGTCCCGCCCCGGTAGCGCTTCCAGAGCGCGGGGTCACCCGTATTGCGACCGATCACGATCGCGCCACCAGGTCCGTAGGAGGCATCCCGGAGCGGGCCGTATGGAAGCGGTGCGGGTGGTTGGTCACCCTCCGGGGATATGGCGTAGGCCATGCTCAGGTTGCGAAATGGCTGGCGGGCGGTGCTGGTGAACACGACCCTGCCATCAGGGGCCCAAGCGAGGACCTTGGTCGAGGTGGCACCGCCCGGCCTCGGGGGCGGCCCTCCAAGCCAGGTCAAACGCCGCGCCATCCCGCCTGCCGCGGGCATGACGTAGACGTCAGCCCGGCCCTGAGCGTCGCTGGTGAAGGCGATGGAAAGTGCATCGGGGGAAAGGACCGGGCGACCGATCCCGAGGAGGTCGGCCGTGAGCCGGCGCGCCTGGCCACCGGCGACGGGCACCGACCACAGGTCGTCCTCGGTGACGAACACCACCGTCGCTTGGGCAATGGTGGGGAACCGCAAATAGCCCGTCGTGGCCGCAGGCGCGGAGGCCGACGCCATTCAGCCCTCCGAGATGGGCGTGGTCAGGACCTTGTCCCGGGGCTGGCTGCCGGCCGTCAGCACCGACGCCCCCCGGCCGGTGGGGGTGGCGACGACGTCCTGGGCGGCGCCATCCTGGCTGGCGGCGTCCTGGGTGCCGGTGTAGGCGACGCTGAAACCATTGGCGCTCAGCACCGACGGTGTGGCCACCGTTGCGTTGTTTTGGACCATGAACACTTGCCACCAATCTGTCTCGGTGCCACCGACGGAAATGTTGCTGAAAGACACGGGCCCCGTGCACGAAGAGGAGGGACCGACACAATACGGCGCCAACTGGCATATGTCCGAGCCGGCCACGACGGTCCCATTGCACGCTTGCGTGCTCGACGCCTCGACCACCCACTCCCCCGAGACCCCCGGGCCGGTGTAGGTCTCGTCGGTGGTGTAGCTCTGGCCGTCGGTGTCATCGGTCAGGTTTATCGCCCAGGTGGTCGTCCCGCTGACTCGGGCAATGGAGACCGTCACCTGGTCACCGGCATTCACGGTGACACTGTCGATGGGCGTCTCGTCGTGGGGCAGTATCTCCCACCACGGCCACGCGTAGAACTTGCCGGGCGTGCACGTGCCCGTGTCGGGGTCGGTCATGCTCGCGTCCACGCCGGCCTGGATGAGCGAGTCGTTTGGTGCCAGGCCCGGCGCGTTCCACCCGTCTATGCCGACCCACTCGGCGACGTGCTCCGTGCAGGTGGCCGCGGCCGTGAGGGCGGGCACCGTGAAGGTCCCCTCTATCTGGTCGTAGGGCCCGCTGGCAACGGCGTACCCGGACCAGTTCGTCGAATAGAGGGGGACCGACGGCGGCACCGTCGTAGTCGTCGTCGGGCCTGTGGTCGTCGTGGGGGCCGTGGTCGTCGTCGTGGGCTGGCTCGTCGTGGTCGTCGACGAGCCCGGGGACGACGTGGTGGTCGCTGTGCCGATGTCGGTCGTGGTCGGCGCCGTAGTCGTGGTCGTTGTGGTCGTGGCCGCCGCGGTTGTGGTCGTGGTTGAGGTCGGTGGCAGGGTCGGGCCGGGAGCCCCGCTCGGCGAGGGCAACGCGGGCAGTACGATGACCGGGCTCGTGGTGGTGGGCGCCGAAGTGGTCGTGGTAGCGGGCACGGTTGTCGATGTGGTCGATGTCGTCACGCCGGCCGAGCCCGCCGCGGGCTTGGGCTTGGAGGTCGTGGCCCCACCCGCCCCGCCCACCGTCAGGACGACGCTTCGCGTGAACGACGAGGTGTTGTTGCGGGCCAGGAGGGCAAAGGCCACCCTGTTGTCCTTGCCCCCGCCGTCGCTGCCGATGAGGACACGAGCGGAGTACCTCCCGGTGGCGCACCGCTTGGGGTTGTGCGAGTACACGACCACCAAGGATGGGTGGGAAACGAGCTTGAGCTGGCACCAGACAGCGTGCCGTACGGTGCCTGTGACCTCGACGGCCCCCCCCGAAGCACCCAGCTTGCTCGGGCTGACGTGCGCCGATACGACAGCAGCATGCGCCGGCAGGGTGGCGGCCGTGCTCGTCGCCACCAGGCCCAACATGGCGCAGGCAAGCGTAGCCAGCACCGCCGCCAGCACCTTCATGGCCCCGAGTCCCCAGCCATGGGGACGCCACACCTCCCCTGTCGGCCACGCCGAACTTTGCTTCGCGGACAGACCGACATCCGTGGACGATTATGGCAGGTTAGGCCCCGTAGGTAAACAACCTCGGGGCTGCGACCAGACCGCCTCTGCGAGCTAACTTGGGGCCGAATGGCGGCTTCTGAGGGCTTCGGGTCGTGGCGGCACCTGGCCGGACGCTTCTTCGGGGCGCTATCGCCCGCCGGTCCACCGCCCGAGGACGAGGCCTGGGCCCTGGGCTCGCTCCTCGACGGCGAGAAACAGCTGTGGTACCGGATGTCCGGGCCGGACCAGCGTCACGCCGTCGGGGTGGCCCGGGACACCCTCCGCTTCCTGGAGCCCGACGAGGCACCGCCCGAGGTAGTCACCGCCGCCCTCCTCCACGACGTGGGCAAGGTCGAAGCGCAGCTGGGGACCTTCGCCCGGGTAGGCGTGACCCTGGCCGCCCTGGCTGTGGGCCGGGCCCGCTTGCTGCATTGGGCCGGTTCGGGCCCGCCGGCAGCAGTGCCCTCGCCGTCGGAAGCCTCCGCACCGTCGGGACCGCTCCGGTCCTCACGCCGGGCTCGCGTAGGCATGTACCTCAGCCACGACGCCCTGGGCGCTCAACTGCTACGGCAGGCCGGCAGCCGGGAGCTCACCATCTTGTGGGCGAGGGAGCATCACCTCGAGCCGGCCCGCTGGACCGTCGACGCCCGGCTGGGCGCCGCGCTCAAGGCCGCAGACGGGGATTGACCTCGCTCACTTGGGGCTCCTCGGACGACGCCGCGGCGCTGGCGGCCGCACGTGCCGAAGCTTCCGCCGCGGTGGCCGACTTGTACGACCGGTACCGGTGCGCCAGGAACAAGACCACAGCCAGCACCGCCAGGGCTGCGAAGAGGTACCCGGCATCGCTGAAACCGTGCATGACCGATTTCCAGCTGCTCCCGACCTCATAGCCGATGAGGGCCATGGCCCCGTCCCAGATCAGGCTGCCAGCAGCCGTGAGCAAGCCGAAACGCACGATAGGGACCTCGGCCACGCCGGCCGGGAGAGCTACGAAGTTGCGGATGAAGGGCAACAAACGGCTGCCGAAGACCCCCCAGCGGTCGTGGCGGTCGTACCAGGCCTCGGCGCGGTCGAGATCACGATGGGTGAGGAGAAGGTAACGTCCAAACCGGTCGACGAAGGCTCGGCCCCAGGTGCGACCGATGACCCAGGCGATCAAAGCCCCGACCACCTCGCCGGCGGCGCCGGCCGCGATGACGCCGGGCAGGCTCAGTTTCCCCTCGAAGGCGAGAACGCCAGCGAAACCTAGTGTCAACTCAGATGACGTCGGCACACAGCAGGACTGCAGCACTGAGAGCAGGAAAATGGCAAGGTACCCCGATGAGCTCACAAAACCATCGAAATTGAGCAAGGCGAGCAATATCGGCTCCTCATCGTCTGCGCTACGTGCAAGCCGGGCGGGGGCACTTCTCCGCCCCGGTGTCCTTCGGCAGCCTCAGCATATCCATGGCGGCACACGCAGGACGGAAACCGAGCATTGCCGCGAGGCGCGCCAGGCCGTCCATTAACATCCGCCTTATAGCCACCGAACCCGGCCTTCAGGCATCTCCGGCCCGTCCATGGCTGACCTAGTCACCTGCGCCCTGGCCGTCCTGCTCCTGGGGGGCATCTTTTTGTTGCGCCAGGAGTGGCGGCGTTACCGGGCCGACAGGGCCCCCGCTCCCCCGCCCACTCCCGAAGAGGCGGCCCTGGACAGATGGAACGCCGGTGTCGTCATGCTGGTCGCGGGGCTCTCCGTGGTCGGGACCATCCTCGCCTTCTGGGCCTCCAGTCAGTTCTCGTCGGCGTCAGGCCTAAGCCAGCAAGCCGTCCAGGAAGTCACCCAGTACCAGACGGTCAAGGCCGAACAGGACGGTTACGTCGACTTCGGGGCCCGTCTCAATGAGCTCTACCAGGAGCACACGGTGGCTGAGAGCGCTCTTTACAGCCAAGCTGCCTCGGCCTGGGCCGGAGGGGACCATGCGCTGGCTCGCTCCCTGGAGTCGATGGCGCGCGTCGAAGGAGCGCAGGAACGGGCCCTCATCCCGGGGTTCGTGTGCTATTGGCCTTCCAGCCGGGGAACGGACGGGTCTGTCCTGTACGACCAGGCCGGTCTGCGGGCCAGCGAGGTGGAGTCGCCCTGCGTGCAGCCCGGCCAGGACCCTTCGGCGTTGCGGACCCTCGACGCCGCCCACACCAACGCCCTAGAGGCGAGCGCCGCCTCCGACCGCTCCAGAGCGCAGGAACTCGTCATGGCCGGCGCCTTCGTGATCGTGGCCGTTTTCTTCCTCACCCTCTCCTACCTGGGCTGGCGCCACCGCCGGGCACGTTCTTTGGCAACCGGCGTAGTGGCGATTGCGGTGGCCCTGGGCGTCACGGTACTGGCGGGTCTCGCTTGATGGAGGACCCGCTGGGCGCAGCAGGACTCGAAGCCTTGGCCGAGGCGGGGAACACCGCCGAAATTGCCCACTTGGGCCAGGACGGCCCTCCGGGCCAGTCAACGGACGACCAGTCAACCGAGGGCCAAACAGAGGGTGGGAGTGGTCAGCCGCAGCAGGGAACGGAGACCAAACCGCCGGCCAAACCGACAGCCCGGTTCCTCACCATTACGGTCGTGCTCGCCACCTTCGTCGCCGCTCTCGGCGGGTTCCTGCTCAACCGGGCGTCGGCGGACGCGTCCGACACCGGCGACCTGGCCCAGGAGCTGAGCCTGCAGGGCAGCGCGGCGGAGACGAGCGCCTACCAGCAAGCCGAATCTGACTATTCGCAGTACTTGTCTCTTCAGTCCCTCAAAGCCAAGGCGGCGCAGGAAATGCTCGAGGCCACCTATGACCAGGCCGACGCGCCGACCTGGGCCGGGCTTTACAAGGTGGCCGGCGTGCAGGCGGGGCTCACTTCCGAAGAGGTCCCCTCCGACCTGCGCCCCTACCTGGCCGACGGTGACCCCGACCCCAACTTTCCTTATGACTTTTTCGCCCAGAGAGCTTCCAGCGCCACCCAACTGGAGGCGGAGTCCAACGCATATAACGACGTTTCCAACAAATGGTCCCGGCTGGTGGACTCGTACACGGCCATATTGACGATGATCGCGGTGGCGCTGTTCCTCTTCGGTTCGGCTTACGTGCTGTATGGGAGGAACCGCGTCATTTTCACCGTCCTCGGAGGCCTACTGGTCGCCACGGGCCTGGCGTGGGGAGCCGGCCTGACCATCACCCGCCAACCCGGGACGCCCTCGGACGCGTCGGCGGCTGACTACGCCAAAGGGGCGACCGCCATGGACGAAGCGGCGGCGCCGAGCGAGTACCAAGCGGCCATCGAAGAATTCACCAACGCCATAAAACTCCGCCCCGACTATGCCCAGGCGTTTGCCGAGCGCGCCGCGGCAGAAGCGTTCCGCGGGTCCCAGGCCATCGGCGCCGGGTTCATCTCCAACGTGTCGCCCTACTGGGCCCGCCTGTCGGCCGAGGACGAGCTCGAGGCCTACAACCTGGGCGACCACGACGCCAGCCAGGTGCTCAACGTGGGTTGGGGCTACTACACTCTCTGGATCGTTGGCGGCGGCGTGGGGAGACCGCCCGCCCTGGCCCTCAGCTTTTTCCGCCAAGCGGCACAACTCGACCCGACAAACCCGGTGGACTTGCTGGACCTGGGCCTCGCCGACATCGCCATGGGGTACTACCAGGCGGGCGCGCAGTCCCTTTCGACAGGCGTGCGTCACATGCTCTATAACTGCCCGGCCGGCCCTGGGCAGTCCAACTGCACCACGCCGCAGCCGGCTACCAGTTATGGGCTCCAGCGGGACTGGTTCGCCGGTGGGATGGAGGCCCTTGGTTCTTTGGGCCAGTCCAGATTGGCAATGGGCTCCGTCGCCCTGAGGGCGGCCATAACGAACGCCAAGGACATGTTGGCCGCTTCCATGGCCAGCGGGAAGGTCGTGCTCGGCCCTTACCGCCGGGCCCTCGCCGTGCCCGGGCTCGGAGCCTTTCTCGACCCGAACTACCTGGAGCTCGACGTCCCTGTGCCCAAAACGACGACCGCCTACCGAATGTCAGGAATGCCCATAACCGTCCTGTGGTACGAACGCCCGCCGGGAGGGACCAGATGGAGCGCCATTTCCGAGACGGCGTGCTGGGGCCACGGCCAGCAGCTCTGCGGCCGTTACGACAGGCCGTACAACACTTTTCAGTTCGTGACTCGCTTCCTGGCCGCAGACGACCAGTGCTTCACGAATGTCGAGTACCGGGCCGAACTGTACGTCGGGGGCAACCTGGCCGGCTCGCTCAACCTCGGCCCGAGAGACGACTACATCGGCACCAACCTGGCGCCGGCACTTTCCAAGGCCATGAACGTCGGGATATGTACGCCCTCGAGCTGGCACCAACAGGCATTGCCACGGCTCACTTTCCGCGTCCACGACAGCCCCGCCACCGTGAGCGGGACGCTATCGACATCCGAGCTGTCCTACGCGTCGCCAGACCACAAGGAAGGCGTGTACCTGTTCCGCCTCTACCCGCCCCGCACTTCTCCCACCGGGGTCCCCCTCAACATCCAGAAGGTGGTGGAGGCGGGCGAGAAGTACGCCATATACCACTTGAGGGACCGGGGCCTGCCGGCCGACATCGCCCAATTGGGACCACCGCGCCTTGACGGCGTGTGGGGCCCGGCCGTGTCGGACATGCTCACGACCGGCTACGCCAGCCGCAGCACCGGCACGGAGGCTTTCGTCGGCGCCGCTGTCATTGCCCCCTACGGCGTCAAGACGGGAGCCGCGGCCCAGGACAAGTCGATAGCGGCCTATGTGCCCGGCGACTATGCCGTGGTCGTCACCATCGTTTACGGACCAGTGAGCTCCTCTTTTTGGGCCGGGCCCCACAATCTGGGGTTACAGGTCTTCAGTTCCTGGTCGCTGCTCAACTACGGCTAGGTACCGAGGCGATGAGGCTCGGGAAAACGCAACCACACGTTGCCCCGTTAGGGGCACCGACCACGAACGGCGTCTCGCCTGCCGCGTCACAGCAGGCGCGGNNGGCGCGGCCGGCTGAGAGGGCGCCTAGGCGGTGGGGGCTCGGTGCTGGGCCGGGGCGTTGCCGGCTGTCCGGCCTCCTGTATCTCCCGGGTGCTGTGAGAGTTACAGGGAGCGCACCCGCTGGGCAGCCTATGGGAGTGTCTCGACCCCGCTGACGATGTTCAGTACCGATAGGCCGGCTGGCGATTTGCACTCAGCGTCCAGCTGTCCTGTGATCCGGTCCGTGTACACCAGGATGCTCCCGTGCAGGTTCTCCTGCTCGATGGTGCTCGCCTTTCCCCCGAACGACCCTGTTACCGACACAGCCTTGCTCGCGGCGGGTAGCACGAGAACTTGTTGCCGGCCCGGCGTGCTGCTCCAAACCAGCCCGCTGGCACCCCCGTTCGCCCTGCGGGCGAACCCTTCCGCTACCACGGTCGAGGGGGCGATCGAACTGGGTTGCCATCTCTCGATGCCGCTAAGGGCCCTCCCTTGCCCAAGACCGGAGCAACCCGTGACGGTGCCGTGCGTCGTGAAGGTGAGGTTGCCAGCGCTCACGTGGGCAACATTGGAGTTGTTCGTGGTGCAAGCACTGGCGTGGAGCGAGATGGCACTCGTCTCCCTCTGGCTGAGGCGCACGTGCACGGGGGGCGTGAAGGTAACCACACCTGTCAACTTCCGGCAGGTGATGCTGCCTGTGGCCACGGTGAGCTTGGTTGGGGCGGCCGCTGCTGGCGGGGCGCTAAGGACCAACGGCGCGCAAAACAACGCCAAGATCGCCGCAGACGGCACCACGGGCCACCTCGGCCGACGAGGCGAACGGTCGCGTACTGCTGTCACCATAGAGGGGATGGCTACCAGTCCCTGTCTGTTTTTGACCAGGGTCGTTGGCCCTGGAACGACAAGGCCGTTAGTCCCAGCTCAGCAACCGGCCCTGCCCACATGGTGCCTTGGGCCCGGCGGTGACCCCACCCTTCTAGTGGGCCAAGTGCTCATTCCAGGCAGCCAGTCGGAGATCGCGAGCGCCGCCCCTCCGACGCGAACCCCCACCCGCTCGCCACTCGCGACAAACCCCTAGCGCGTCGCGCCGTCGCCCGGTCCGAGGGTTAGGTCGGGCCGGTCGGGCACCGACGAAGGCTCGTCGTGCACCGGCTGGGACCCGACGCTGACGACCCGCCAGCGGTCGGTACGCACGGTCTGTACCCGCCGGGCGAGGCGGTGACCGGCCGTCCGGATGACGAGGTGGCGCACCGGGCCGATCATCAGGAGCAGACCGAGGGCGTCGCCGATGAACCCGGGGACGCAGATCATCACCCCGCCGATCAGGATGACCAGCCCGTCGAGAAGCTCCCGGGTGGGCATCTCCCCGCGGCCGAGCCTCTCCTGGGTATGGGCCAGCACCCCGAGGCCGACGCGCCGGACGACAACTGGGCCTAGGGCGCTGACCACGATGAGAAGCAACAGTGCCCAGAGGAACCCGATCTGGTGGGCGACGGCAACGAAGGCGACGATCTCGGCGGCAATGAACACCAGCACGCCGAGAAAGATCACACTGCAGGCTAACCATTCTTGAACCCTTCCCACGGCTAAGGCCGGGGGATCTCTGGCTCACGCCCCGTTTCGGTGAACAAGCGGCGCGGCCCGGGCGGGCCGGTCAGCTCAGGCCGAGGCGTTGCCGGTGAAGTTCCAGGCGACCAGGTGCAAACTAGGCGCGTAGTGGAGACTGAGGTGCAAGCCCCCCGGGCTCAGCCGGCCGTCATCACCCATGCCGAGCACCTGTCCTGGCGCCAGGGCGGCTACATAGGACTGAGTAAACCGTAGGTTGCTCACTGCCCGTCGGACCTCGCCGTTCTCGATCAGGAACACGCCATTGCGGGTAAGACCGGTGGCAACGAGCGTCTTGGGGTCGAGGGCCCTGGTGTACCAGAAGTCGGAGACGAGCAGGCCGCGCTCCACCTCAGAGATGAGCGAGGCGACTGGGCGGGCGTCCCTCGCCAGGGCCGGTTCGAGGACCGTAGCGGTGGCGACGGCGCCGAGCGCCTCCCCACCGGCGACGGCGTGGCCGGTCGTGGTCGCTCCCCCGCCTGCCTTGGCCGCGCTGCGCCGATCGTGCGTAACCCCTGTCATCACCCCAGCCTCGACCAGCGGGGCCCGGCGCTTGGGCGTGCCCTCGGCATCAAAGACGGGCCCCATCTGGCGCGGGTCGGTGGCGTCGTCGCTCAGGCTCAGTGCCCGGTCGAGCTGACGCTCACCCAGTGCCACAAACGAACGACCCTCGGTCACGGCCCGCCCGTTGAAGCCGTAAAAGGTGAAGAAGTCCATCAGATAGGCGACGCATCGGGCCTCCAGAACCACTTCGTAGCGCCCAGGCGGCAGTTCGATCGGATCCGCTCCGCTCCGGGCACGGGCGGCGGCGTGACGACCGAGCGCCTCACCGTCGAGATCGGCGAACCGGGAGGAATAGGTGGAGGCGACGCCGTCCGAGCTCGGCCCGCCATCGGGGCCAGGTACCCGGAGGATGGCATCCAAAGCCGCGCTCGTATCGTGGCTGCCCAGACGCTGGCCGGCGGAGTTGGCGAAGTACCGGTCATTTCGGGTGGTCTCGCAGAACCCCGCCCCCACCAGGCCGTCTCCAGCCGACACGAAGGCGGCCACCGCCTCGGCCCGTTCGGCCGGGCCGACCCCCGCCGTGGCCGGGTCGTAGTGGAGGTCACTGGCGCTCAGGAGCGCAGCCGGCGGGGCCAGGCCCGCCCAGGCGGGGTCGACCGGCCGTAGCGCCGCCGCCACCAGGGCCCTGCCCGCCAGGCCTTCCAGAGCTTGGTCATCGCTGCGGTAGGTGGTGGCCGTCGCCGGGCGACCGTCCAGGGAGAGCTGCAGGTAGATCTCGGTGTGCTCGTCCACGACGTTCTGGTGGATGAAGGAGTTGGCGAAGCGGGTGAGGCCCTGACGGGTGTGCGTGACGGTAACCGCCGCTTCGGCGCGACGGCCCACCATTTCGACCACTCTCTCCGCCAGAGCGGAAGGATCGGGGGCGCTCATCCCCGTACCCCGACGCGAACGTCGCGGAACCGGCACGGTACCGAGGGGTGGCCAGTGTGGCCGATCTGCACAGGCTGGCCCTTGCCGCAGTTCGGCGTGCCCCAAAACTGCCACTCGGCCTCGCCCCCGACCCGGTCCAGCGACCCCCAGAACTGAGGGCTGATACCGGTGTAGGTGGGGTTGCGCAACATACGCCCGAGCCGCCCGCCCTTGAGCTCGTAGCCGACCTCGCAGCCGAACTGGAAGTTGAGGCGGCGGTCGTCGATCGACCAGGAACGGTTGGTGTCCATGTAAACGCCGTCGTCGGTCTCGGCGATCATCGCCTCCAACGAACTGGTGCCCGGGAGAAGGCCGATGTTGG
Organism: Acidimicrobiaceae bacterium; assembly: GCA_003166025.1. Taxonomy (GTDB): domain Bacteria; phylum Actinomycetota; class Acidimicrobiia; order Acidimicrobiales; family Palsa-688; genus Fen-671. The sequence goes on from PMWT01000165.1 coordinate 21,209, forward strand.
TCATCCGCACCATGGGGATGCGGTTGTGCCCGTCGGCACGGACCATGCCGCCGGCGGGCAGGCCCGCCAGCGCGGCCGAGTCCCGGCCGGACAGGGCCCCGACCCAGATGCCCTCTCGCACGATGTCCACGCGGTGCGCCGGGGTCCCCTCGTCGTCGTAGCCGAACGACCCGAGGGCACCGGGCAGGGTGGCGTCGGCCGTGATGTTCATCAGCGGGGAGCCGAAGCGCAGGGACCCAAGCTGGCCGAGCTCGAGCCATGAGGTACCGGCGAAGGCCGCCTCCCAACCCAAGATCCGGTCGAGCTCGGTGGCATGGCCTACGGACTCGTGAATTTGCAGCGCCATTTGCTCGGAGCCCAGTACCAGGTCGCAGCGCCTATCGGGGCAGACCGGGGCGGACAGCAGGGCCACCGCTTCCTCCCCGACCCGCCCGGCATGACGGGGAAGGTCGAGCTGGCGGACGAGCTCCCATCCCCTGGTGCCGTACTGGCCCCGGATGCCCGGGTAGCTGCGGCGCTGGGTCTCGCCGTCGCCGATGGCGGTGGCCGACATGGCGGCACCGCACTCCCGGATGTGCTGGGAAATCCGGCTCCCCTCGCTCGTCGCCAGCCACTTGGTCGTGTCCCAGATGTCATAGCTGGCCTGGGCTATCTGGGCCCCTGCGGCCCGGGCGACCGACGTGACCGAGGCGAGGAGCCCGGCTTTTTCGGACAGCGGCACCGAAAGAGGGTCCTCCGCACAGGCACTTTCCCAGTGGTCGTGGACGGCCGGGACGGGGGCCATCTCGAGCGGCGCGCCGGCCAGGCGGGCCGAGGCCCGAGCCGTCTCGGCCGCGTGTTGCCCCGCCCGGCGTGCCTCCCGGCTCGACAGCTCGGCGGTGGAGGCGAAACCCCAGGAGGAGCCGATCAGCGCCCGGACCCCGATACCGGCACGTTCGCCGTGGCGGAGGCTCTCGATCTCACCGTTCTGGGCCGACATCGACTCGGTCGCCATCACCATGACACGGGCATCGGCGTAGCGAGCACCGGCGTCCAGGGCACCGCCAAGAGCGGCCTCAGCAAGATCCATCACGGCGCGGAGAGGTTAGCCAAGATGCGCCGCCAAGATGCGCCAGCGGTAGGCTTCGGCGCTACAGGTCGCCGGACAACTACGGCGCGATCGCCACGGGAGGGGCAGGAGATGTACCACGAAGTGCAGGGCGTCGTCGCCCTCGGACGCGGCCGGCCCGTGTCCCTGGAGACCGTGCTCGTTCCCGATCCCGGGCCCGGAGAGGCCCTCGTCCGCGTCCAGGCCTGCGGCGTGTGCCACACCGACCTCCACTACCGCGAGGGGAACATCTCAGACGGCTTCCCGTTCCTGCTGGGCCATGAGGCGGCCGGCGAAGTGGTCGATGTCGGGCCCGACGTGCGAGGCCTGCGCCCGGGGGCGTTCGTCATCCTCAACTGGCGGGCCGTGTGCGGGACGTGCCGGGCGTGCCGCAAGGGCAAGCCCCAGTATTGCTTCGCCACTTTCAACGCCACCCAGCCGATGACGCTGACGGACGGGACGCCGTTGTCGCCGGCGTTAGGGATAGGCGCATTCGCAGATCTCACACTGGTGGCGGCAGGCCAGTGCACCGAGGTACCCAGGGCCCGCCCTGAGGCGGCCGGTCTGCTGGGCTGCGGCGTCATGGCCGGTATCGGGGCCGCCATCCATACCGGCGAGGTCGCGCCCGGTGACAGCGTGGCGGTGTTCGGCTGCGGCGGGGTCGGGGCCGCCGCCATCGCCGGGGCCCGACTGGCCGGGGCCACCACGATCGTCGCCATCGACATCGACGACCGCAAGCTCGAGTGGGCCCGGACGGTAGGGGCCACCCACACCGTCAACAGCAGCCGGGAGGACCCCGTGGAGGCGGTCCGAGCGGCCACGGGGAGCTTCGGGGCCGACGTGGCCATCGAGGCCGTCGGCCGGCCCGAGGTCCTCCAGCAGGCCTTCTACGCCCGGGACCTGGCCGGCACGGTGGTCCAGGTCGGCGTGCCCAATCCTCAGATGATGTTCCCCCCCGTACCCATGATCGATTTCTTCGGGCGGGGCGGGGCGCTCAAACCGTCTTGGTACGGCGACTGCCTGCCCGCCCGCGACTTCCCGATGCTGATCGACCTTTACCGCCAGGGTCGTCTCGACCTTGACCATTTCGTCAGCGAGACCATCGGGAGCGGGGACGTGGAAGAGGCGTTCGCCCGCATGGGCCGGGGAGAGGTGCTGCGAAGCGTGGTGGTTTTCCCGTGACCGCGACGGCGCCCCCCGAGGTTGCCGCAGCCACCCAGGCAAGGGCCTAACCGGCCTGGAGGGCCGGCGGGCAACCGTCTTCGGTCGCTACGCCGTCTGCCGCCGGTTCGTCGTAGTCCTCACATACCGTGGTCTCAGTCCCTCTGCTCGTGCGGAAAGTGGCCCTCTATGCGAGGTCGGCGACCGTAACGCCCGGCGCCATGGTTGCATGGCCCCTATGGCGCTATTGACAGAGACCGCCCCGGGGGGCACCGAGAGCAACTACGGCTGGTGCGGCCTGTGCCACTGCTTCACACTTTTCCCGCATGAGTGCCCCGGAGCACAAAAGCCGGCGCCCGAAGAAGTGGACTGACGGCTCACGACGATCCCCGCAGGCTCCCCGACCACCGTGGCGCCGAGCCGCACCGCCTGCTCAGCCGTCTCGTCGACCCGCTCCACATGTATGTCGAGATGACAACAAGCAGAACTCCCTCCCGTACGCCGGGCATGTAGGGACGCGTCCCCGCTCGCAGGAACGAGCGTGGCGAAACTCCAGGGAACTCCGAAAAAGGCCGTCGTCCAGCGCACGGTCACGTTCGCGAGGTTGGGAGGCCCTCTGGCGGCTCGCCATCAGCGGGTGCCCGACCGTGTAGAGTCTTTCGGATCAGCCTAAAGGAAAGGTTAGAGCTATGGTCGCTGGCATGGCCCCGTGGTCGGGGTCAAGCTAGGTTTAGGGCCAGCGTGCCAAGCCGCAAGGGGGGCCGGGCGGGATGCGAAGAGCCGGACGAGCGTACGGGGGCGGGACGCTGTCCCGGCGCCGCCTAGGTTAGGGACCGGACATGCGGTTTTTAGTCAGGCGCCTGGTTTTCTACGCCGTAGCCGCCTGGGTAGCCCTGACCGTCAATTTCTTCATACCGCGAGCCATGCCCGGCAATGCCGTGCAGGACGTCATGTCAAGGTTCCCGGAACTGCAGCCGAGCGCCGAAAAGGCTCTCGAAGCAATGTTGGGCGTCGCCCATCCCGGGTCGATGTGGCACCAGTACACGTCCTACCTAGGGGACATTTTTCGTTTTGACTTCGGGGTGAGCCTGAGCGAGTACCCGGCCAGAGTATCGACGCTCCTCGGCGAGACCATCCCCTGGACCTTGACGCTGGTCGGCACGGCAACTGTAATAGGCTTCCTGGTAGGCACCGGCTTCGGTATCGTGGCCGCCTGGCGGAGCGGGGGCTGGCTCGACCGGGCCCTGCCAGCCCTGACATTTGTGCAGGCGCTACCATACTTCTTCCTGGCCTTGATCCTCATCGAAGTGCTCGGCCTGAAGCTGAAGGTCTTCCCGTTGGGACAGGGTTACGCCGGCACTGACATCCCGGGATGGAACTGGCCGTTTATCAGCAGCGCCATCTACCACTCGGTGCTCCCGGCCTTCACCATCGTCATCACGTCGGTGGCCGGCTGGATGCTGCAGATGCGCAACGTCATGATCACGACCATCGGCGAGGATTATGTCCTGGCCGGCCAGGCCAAAGGCTTGAGGAACCGGCGCGTCGTGTTGACCTACGCGGCTCGCAACGCCATCCTGCCCCAATTGTCAGGCTTCGCGAACGCAATCGGCTTCGTCGTGTCGGGGGCGATCGTGATGGAGATCGTGTTCTCGTACCCCGGCGTCGGGCTGTTGTTAGTCAACGCCGTGACCTCCAACGACTACCCCCTGATGCAAGCCATCTTCCTCGTAATATCGTTCGCCGTACTGATAGCCAACCTGCTCGTCGACCTCGTCTACGTCTTCGTGGACCCCCGCGCCCGGACCAGGACCGCCTGATGGCCATCGTGATGCCCATCAGCACCGACCCCTCGTTGGTGCGCGAGAAGACCCAAAGCCGGGGGCCGTGGGGCCGGTTGCCGACGAAGGCGAAGGTGGGCGCCGTCCTTCTCGCCTTTTTCATCCTGGTCGGCCTTATCGGCCCGCTGTTCGCCCCCTACGATCCCTCGTACCAAAACCCGGCCCCCAACCTCTCCCTGGCCGGCCCGTCGTTCGCCCATCTGCTCGGCACTACCCAAAGCGGCCAGGATGTGTTCTCCCAACTCCTCAACGGGATACGGTTGACCCTCGAACTGGCGTTTGTCGTCGGCGTCGTGGCGACAGCCCTTTCGGTGATAGTCGGGGTGGCCGCCGCCTTCCTCGGGGGCATTTGGGACGAGCTGCTTTCCCTCCTGTCGAACGTCTTTTTGGTGCTCCCGGCGTTGCCGTTGCTGGTGGTGCTCCTCGGTTACCTCAAAGAGACGACCCAATGGCCGACGATCGTCGTGTTGAGCGTGCTCGGTTGGCCCTGGGGCGCACGCGTCATCCGTTCCCAGACCTTGGCCATCCGCAACCGGGATTTCGTCGCCGCCTCTCGCGAAACAGGCGAGAAGGGGTGGCGGGTCATACTCTTCGACATCGTCCCCAACGAGGTCAGCCTCATCGCCGCCAGCTTCGTCAACACTGTTCTCTACGCCATCGGGGCCTCCGTGGCGTTGGCGTTCATCGGGGTCGCCGACCTCAACAGCTGGAGCCTGGGGACGATGCTCTACTGGGCGCAAAGCCAGCAGGCCCTGACCCTGGGGGCGTGGTGGTGGTTTATCCCCCCTGGCCTCGCCGTGGCCTTGATCGGCACGAGCCTGGTGCTGTTGAACTTCGGTATAGACGAGATCGGCAACCCCCGCCTCCGTGACGCCGCCGGGGCCAAGCGGCGGGGCTTGAGCAAGTGGAGCCCGTCCGACCCGACCCCGGTGGTCCGAAGTGGTGGGGCCCGGGCGGCCGTGCCCGGCCACCTCGGTGCCTCGAGTTCGCGCCGGGGCAACGGTGGCCCGGTAGGCGCCCGGCCCAAAGCTGGTTCGGGTACGGGCCGATGACAACGGTTGACGACAGGCATGCGGTTGAGCCTGAGGACAGCGGGAACGGCCTGTCCAAGGGGGGCGGCCAAAGCGACGCTGTGCTCGAGATCACCGACTTCTCCGTCGCCTACCGCACACTGGGTGGCGATGTGCGGGCGGTAGACCACGTCAACCTCTTCCTCCGCCCCGGCGAGGTGGTCGGCCTGGCCGGTGAGAGCGGGTCGGGCAAGTCGACCCTGGCCTATGGGGCGTGCCGGCTCCTGCGGGCGCCCGCTGTCATCACGAGCGGCAGCGTCATCTACCGGGGGCGGCGGATGGCGCGTCCCGTCGACATCCTCTCGGAGACCAAAGAGGAGCTCAGAGCCCTGCGCTGGCGGGAGATCTCCATCGTCTTCCAGAGCGCCATGAACGCCCTGAACCCCGTGCTGAACGTCCGCGACCAGCTCGTCGACGTCATGCACGCCCACCTGCAGTTGAGCAGGTCCGAAGCCGTGGACAAGGCGGCGGAGCTCTTGGATTTTGTCTCGATCCCGCGCTCGCGCCTCAAGAGCTACCCCCATGAGCTGTCGGGGGGCATGCGCCAGCGGGTAATGATCGCCATGGCCCTGGCCACTGATCCCGAGGTCGTCATAATGGACGAACCGACGACGGCACTCGATGTCGTCGTCCAGCGTGACATCCTTTCTCAGGTGGTCGAGCTGAAGGACCGCCTCGGCTTTTCAGTCCTCTTCATCACCCATGACTTGTCATTGCTGCTCGAACTGGCCAACCGGGTGGCCGTGATGTACGCCGGCAAATTGGTGGAGGTGGGCACGGCCCGTGAGATGCTCCATGAGCCCGCGCACCCCTATACCAAAGGCCTGCTCAACTCGTTCCCGTCGGTGCGTGGCCCACGGCGCGAGCTGACCGGCATCCCGGGCTCGCCGCCGGACCTGCGCTCCCTACCGCCGGGCTGCCCCTTCTTGGGGCGGTGCGGGTACGGGACCGATGCCTGCCGCGAGGTAGACATGAGCTTGGTCCGGGTGACTACCTCGGCCGACCCCGACCACGTCACCGCCTGCCCGTTCGTGCTCCCGGGCACGCCGGTACCGACCTCCCCCACTGGCGCCACCGCTCCGGCCCAGGTGCTCCCGGCCCCAGAAGGACCACTGTCGTGAGCTCACCCGGCGCCCTGGAGCCGGTCACCCCCGGTACCGGAGACCTGGTCTCCGCGGCGGCGCAGCGCGGCGAGCTCGCCATGCAGGCGGTCGGCCTCAACCGGTCCTACCGGTTGGGCCGCGGCGCCGTGCTCCGGGCCGCCCGGGACGTCACGTTCAACCTCTACCGAGGCGCAGTGGTGGCCCTGGTGGGTGAGAGCGGTTCGGGCAAGTCGACGGTGGCCAAGCTGCTCGCCGGGCAGGAAAAACCCAACACGGGCTCCGTCACCCTGGACGGCCGGCCGGTCGACGTATCCAGCCGGACGGCCTTCCGACGCTACAAGAGCGAGGTGCAACTTGTTTTCCAGGACCCGTTCTCGTCGCTCAACCCCGTCCATACGGTGCGCTATCACCTCGAGCGCCCCGTAAAGCTGCACCAGGGCAAGAAGTCTCGGGACGAGATCGAGGCCGAAGTGGTGAGCCTGATGGAGCAGGTCAGGCTCACCCCAGCCCAACAGTTCCTGGCCAAGTTCCCCCACGAATTATCCGGGGGCCAACGCCAACGAGTATCGTTCGCCCGCGCCCTGGCGGCCCGGCCGAGCGTGCTCCTGGCCGACGAGCCGGTATCAATGCTGGACGTCTCGATCCGCTTGGAGATGCTCAACCTGCTCGACGACCTGCGTAAGGACTTTCACCTCGCGTTGCTCTACATCACCCACGACATTGCTTCGGCCCGCTACTTCGCCGACGAGGTGCTCGTAATGTACGCCGGGGAAATAATCGAACGGGGCCCGGCCGAACAGGTCACCCAGCGCCCAGCACACCCTTATACGCAGCTGCTTGTTTCGTCGGCGCCAGATCCCGACAACCTGGGCAGCGTCCTGCAAAGCGGGGCCAGACGGGGGACGCGCGTCCCCGAAAGCAGCGGGCGCGTAACCGACGGGTGCCCCTTCCACCCCCGGTGCCCGTTGGCCGAGGACCGCTGCCGCGCCGAGAGGCCGCCCCTGATGCGGATCTCCTCCTCCCGAGCAGCCGCTTGCTGGCGTCTCGACGTGGCCGCTCCGGAGCTCGTGGGCAACGGCGCCAACCCTGAAGGCGTCTGAACAGGGGGCGTCCCTTCACCCGAAGAGACCGGCCTACGGTCTCGCTGGTGCGCACTAGCAGAGCCGCGCACACCTTTGTCAATGGTGTGAGTATAGTCTTCGGCGTGCCCTCTCGTCCGGCATGCCCACCGGGGGGTCCTCGGTGACGGGGGCGGAGCGGCAGGGACACCAAGCCAGGGCTTAGGGCTTGCGTGTCCTAAAACGACCCAGTCATCGAGGAGGGGTAAATGGAACAAAAGGTATCCACCAACCGACGAGCGCTCGCCATCGCAACCGCGGGCCTGATGGGCGCCGGCTTGCTCACCGCATGCATCTCGTCGTCCGCGGTCGCCAGTACGGTGCCCGAGCTCGTAATGGAGAGCTCGCCCGAGAGCGTCATCACCCAGGACTTCAACCCGTTCGTGCCCACGGCCCCCATTTACGGCATGGGCGCCACCGGCCTGATCTACGAACCCCTCATCGAGTTCGACCTCGCCGCGCCGCCTACGTATTACCCGTGGCTGGCGACCTCCTACCAGTGGTCCAACGGCGGCAAGTCGATCACCTTCGCCATCCGCACGGGCATCAAGTGGAGCGACGGTACGGCAATGACACCGGCCGACGTCGTCTTCACCTTCCAAGAGCTGATCAAGTACCCCGACATCAACCTTGACGGGCTCAAGATCCTTAGCGTGACCAGCTCGGGCAATAACGTCACACTGAGCTTCGCGACGGCCCAGTACGCCAACTTGCAGGACATCGCCGGCACCGCGATCATCCCCCAGCACATATGGAGCACCGTGGGCGACCCGGCTCAGTACACCGATGCCAACCCCGTAGGTACAGGGCCCTACACCCTGGCCACGTTCACGCCTGAGGGCGTCACGCTGAAGGCCAACCCCACCTACTGGCAGACGGGCATGATGCCGAAGATCCCCGATGTTTACTTCCCCGTCTATACCTCCAACACCGGGGCCCTGTCGGCACTTTACGCCGGCCAGATCGACTGGACCGGCAACTTCATCCCGGGCCTGCAGAAGGACTTCGTCGACACCAACAAGGCCTACCACCATTACTGGGAAGCGCCCGGTAGCAGCAACGCTTTCATGCCCAACCTGCACCAATGGCCGACCAACCAGCTGGCGGTCCGCCAAGCCATTAGCGCCGCTGTCAACCGCACCGTGCTGGCCGATGAAGGCGAGGCCGGCCTGGAGAACCCGGTCCTCAATGCCACCGGGCTCACCCTGCCCACCTTTGCGGCTTGGAGCGGGCCGGTGAAGAGCCTGACCAACTCCGCCACCGGCAACCCGGCGCAAGCCCGGTCGATCCTCAAGGGCGCCGGCTACACCCTGAAGGGTGGTTACTTCTGGAAGGGCGGCAAGGAAGTCACGGTCACGTTCGTGAGCCCGTCGGCTTATACCGACTACGCCGAGGTCGGCTCTCTTGCCGCTCAGGAACTCAAGGCTGCGGGCATCAACGCCAGCTTCGAGGGCCTCACGGTCAATGCTTGGAACGCGGATGTCTCCGACGGCAACTTCTCAATATCGGAGCACTGGTCCAACAACGGCCTGACGCCGTACAACCTGTACGACAACTGGCTGGACAGCAGCCTGGTGACCCCGAGCGCCGCCTCGGGCGACTACGAGCGGGTCCATAACGCCGCCATTGACGCCGACCTGGCCAACCTGGCCGCTGCTCCCACCACGGCCGCGCAAACCGCCGCCCTCGCCCCCATCGCCAAGTACGTAGCCAGCTACCTGCCCGTCATCCCGGTGACGACGGCCTCGGAATGGTTCGAGTACGACTCCGACCACTTCGTGGGCTGGCCCACGCAGGCCAACCCCTACGAGACGGGCCAACCTTCGGGCACCAACCTCGGCGCCGGTGCCGGCACCGACCTCGTCGTGGTGCTCCACCTGTCCCCGCGGACCAGCAGCTACTAGTTCCCGGAGGCGCCCGTTCAGTGTGAACGGCGCCACCACACGAGCCCCCGGTCGGCATTTCGTCGGCCGGGGGCCCCTGGGGCTTTCGGGCAACATGCCTTGCCTAACGCTCTCTCTTATGTCGCGCCGCCGCTTCACTCAGCGGGCCCACCAGCGGGCAGTTAGGCACTTTGAACTAAGCATTGAACGAAGTGAGGGCCTAATTTGACCCAAAACGCAAGGGCGACCGTACGGGACCTGCGCCGGGTCAACCGAGGCGTGGTCCTACGGCGGCTGTTCCTCGACGGCCCCCTAAACCGTGTCGCCTTGGCCCAACTTACGGGACTGAGCAGCGGCAGCGTGACCAACGTCACCGCCGCGTTGCTGGAGGAAGGCGTCATCTCGGAGGTCGGGCTAGAGGAGTCCGACGGCGGCCGTCCCCGCGTCATGCTCCAAGTCAATCCCGACTTCGGGGCAGTGATCGGGGTGGAGGTAGGCGAGACCCGCATCCGGGTCGAGGCCTTCGACATGAGGATGCGGGTGGCCGGTGTGGCCGAGGTCCCGCTGCACCCCCAGCACCATGATGCCACGGTGGTCATCGACAGGATCATCGTGGCCATAGAAAAACTCAAGGCGCAACTCGACGGCGAGGGCCGGCGGGTGCTCGGAGCGGGCGTGGCCTTGCCCGGGATCGTCGCTTACCACACCGCCGGTTCGCGCGTACATGCGCCCAACATCGGGTGGCGGGACGTGCCCATGGAAGAGATGGTCCGGGCCCGTGTCCGCCTGCCTCTCTTCATCGACAACGGGGCCAGGGCGCTCGGCCAGGCAGAGATGTGGATGGGTGCGGGCCGCGGTGTGAACAACGCCGTTGTTGCCCTGTGGGGCACCGGGGTGGGGGCGGCAATATTCACCAACGGCACTCTCTATCGGGGGCCGGCGTCCAGTGCCGGTGAGTGGGGCCACACGGCCGTCGTCACGGGCGGTAAGAGGTGCCGCTGCGGGGGCGCCGGTTGTATCGAGGCCTACGTAGGAGCCGGAGCGCTATTGGAAGGGTGGAGCCGCACGGGCTCTGCCGACATCCCGCTTTCAGACCCAGACTCGGAGGGCTGGGTCGACTACCTCCTCAAGGCCGCTGACCATGACCAGGCCGCGGCCGCGATGCTGGAGCGCACGGCCACCTATTTCGGGGTCGGTACCGCCAACCTGGCCAACCTTTTCAACCCGGAAAAGATAATCCTGGGAGGATGGTTGGGCCTCAAGCTGGGACCGGCACTTCTCCCCGTGATCCGCAAAGCTGTCCAGGAACAAGCCCTCGAGTACACGGCCAGCCGCGTCAGCATCGAGATCGCCCAATTGGGCGCCGACGCCGTCGCCCTCGGAGCGGCCACGCTGGTAGTGGACGAGCTCCTGGCCAATGGGGGCATCCCGCCTCTCAACGACGCCCCCAAGTTACGTCGTCCTAGCTTCCGATAGATGGCGCCGACAGCTCCTGGTCCTGTGGAGGCACCCCAGCGCGAGCCAGTTCCCCATACCAGCGGCCACTGTCTTTGACCGTGCGCTCCTGGGTCTCAAAGTCGACGTAGACGATGCCAAAGCGCTGGGAATAACCGTGCGCCCATTCGAAGTTGTCGAGCAGCGCCCATACGAAGTAGCCCTCAACGGGCACTCCCTCGCGCTTGGCCTGAAGGACGGCGGCAATATGCGACTTGAGGTAAGCCGTGCGGTCCGCATCATGGACAGCGCCACCGACCACGCGGTCTTCGTAAGAGGCGCCGTTCTCCGTAATGAAGACCGCCGGCAGGTGGTACCGCTCGTGCACCTGGGTCAGGACCCGGTGAAGGCCCTCGGGGCGGACCGCCCAGTTCATCTTGGTCCGAGGGGCCTCGGGCCCGTCCACCTCGACAAAGCCCAGCCAATTGTCGGAGGTGTCGCGGACGTAATAGCCGTGGTAGTAGTTGATGCCGACAAAGTCAGGCGGCACCTGCAGCGCAGGCATATCGTTTTCGTACCCTACGGGCAGGAACGGCCTCAGCCGCGGCTCGAGAGCCGGGGGATAGCGGCCGTGGACCAGTGGGTCCAGGAACATCGGAAAGTTGTGCCAGCCCTCAGCCCGCTCTGCGGCTGCTATGTCGGGGCCGGACCCCGTTCCCGGCCATACGGCCGCGTTGTGCACGGCCAACCCCACGCGCGCCCCCGGTCGAGCTGCCTTAATGGCCCGGTAGCCGGCGATGTGAGCCCTCAGTTGGTGATGGACAGAATGGCCCATCTGATAGATATTGCGCATGCCGGGGGCATGATTGCCAACCAGGTGCCCTTCGGCGGAAACCACGTAGGGCTCGTTCAAGGTCATCCAGTACCTGACCCTGTCGCCAAGGGCACCGACCACCACGGCCGCGTAGTCGCCGAACCAATCGGCGACGTCGGGGTTCGACCATCCGCCCATCCGGAACAACGCCGAGGGCATATCCCAGTGGAACAGTGTCACAAAGGGCTCGATACCGCAGGCCAGGAGCGAATCCACCAGCCGGTCATAAAAGCTCAGACCTCTGGGGTTGACGACGCCGGTGCCATCGGGAAGTATGCGAGCCCAGCGCAACGAGAACCGGTAACTGTTGAGGCCCATGTTTTTCATGAGCTCGACGTCCTCGGGCCACTTGTGGTAATGATCAGCAGCGATGTCACCCGTCTGGGCGTGGTAAGTCGTCCCCGGGGTGTGGGAGAACTCGTGCCACACGCAACTGCCTGCCCCGTCCGCCAGCGGCGAACCCTCAACCTGGTAGGCCGCCGTCGCGCTGCCCCAATAAAACCTCCCGTTGGTGGCCACATCTTGTTCGGGCACGAGAACCTCCCGGTTCAAAAGGTTGGCCCAAGCTTAGTTGTTTTCGGAGCAGGAGCATGCAAATAATCGTCCCGCAGGCCGTCGGCCTGCACCTCACACGGGCTGATGAAGGGATTGTGGCGCTCCAAAGTGACATCGCCGCCTATCTTTCTCGACGCCCCTATCGAGCCCTGGTGGAGCGTGACCGGGCGCATTCAGACCGCGGGCGCATAGTCATGCGAGTAAAGGAGCGCCCCCCTGACCATATCCTGGTCCGCCTCAGTGAGTGCGTCGACAATTGGCTCGCTGCACTCGACATGTTCGCGTCTATTATCTCTCGCCGACATTCCTGTCATAACATTGACTCGGGTTTCCCTATTTTCCTGGACGCTGACGACTTCGGCCGTACCAACGGCGGGAAGCGCCCGGCCCCGGGAAGCGGCCTTTATAAGATCCGGGGCATGAAGCCCTCCGCGCAAGCAATAATCGAACGGCTGCAACCCTATAACAACGGTCATGAAAATGACCCTTTATGGGTGCTCCACGAGCTTGTGGACGCCACTAAGGTGATCACCAACGAGCCGGTATTGGCGATCGTGGAGGGCTCGACATATAAAGTTGGCGATATTGTCCCGGAAATTATCATTGACTGCGTCGACTTCCTTGTCGGTCCCGCGCCGGACAAAACCGCCATCGGTCATGTCCTTGTCAACAAATGGCACCGGGACCTGGCCGCGGCCACGACGTTCGACTTGGCCTGCGCTCTGGCATTCCCGGACGTGACCGACGGCGCCGGCCGGCCGCTACCCACCAACGGCCGGCTCATCAACGCCACCACGAAGCTGGTGCGCGATGCAGTCTGGGATACCTGTTGGCGGCTGCGTTTTTTCACCGGGCGCACGGGAGTGACGACCATCGACTCGGTGCCGATCGCCGTGGACGCTCAGTTGTAAAGCGGTCGCACGGAGTACCACCGGCTCAGGTCACGAGGGTGCCCGGCGACGCAGGACGATGTCGCCGGACGACGTCAGTGCTTGAAAGTGGGAGCCGAGGTAGCCGCGCAAGGCGGGAGCGTCCCAGGGGATGCGCCTCTCCTGGAAACCGAGCGCCAGGACCACGTAATCGCTGTGCCGGAGGGCGTCCAACCACACCGCCACCACCTTGGCCGAGTGCCCCTCGGGACTGCTGGCCGGGTACCCCCCGTCTTCGCTGATCGTCGTACCGAAGGCGTCGGTGACGGCCGTACAGCCCGGTGTCGCCGAACTGAAGCGGTCAGACAGGACCAGGGTGGGGGCGTCGTCGCCCAGCACACAGGCACCCGGGGGGACGAGGCGGTCGATAAGGGCGACGTTGGGGAGCCCCCCGGGACTGGCGCGCACGGTCTGCACGGCGTGGACCGCCCCCACCACAAGCACAGCCAGCGCACAGAAGGAAAGGAGGCGGGGGACGCGCCGGCCCAGGCGGCCACCAGCGAGCCCGAGCATCAGGGCCAGAAAGGGCCCGAAGAAGGCGGCGTAGTGGTAGTAGTAGGCAGCCGGCTCGGCCAGCCCTGTGCCCGTCACGACAGCGATCGCCACGGCGGTGGCGTCAAGAGGCATGAAGCGCGCGTCGCCGTCCCCCACCAGGACAGTGTTGCTTACGTGGCGGCCCCGGGCCCCTCGGGACCACGCTCGGCCGATCGTGTAGCTGCCCACGACCAGCGCGCCGATGAGCACGGCCAGGACCACGGCCAGTTCCCGGTCGTGATGATCGGACAGGCCGCTCGGCACGCTGGACGGCGGCGAACCGATCAGCGATGCGAGCCGGTCGTAAAGGGACGGTTCGGACACGCCCGTGCGGGCGAACTGGGTGACCACGACATCGTGGACAAAAGCGGCCGGCGCCAGCACGAGGAAGGGCCCGCAGACCAAAGCAAAGCTCACCGCCGTGCCGCAGAGGAAGGGCACGAGGCGGCGACGGGCCGCCGACGCCAGCAGGGCCACCACGACCACGACGAAGGGGAGCAGTGCGAACGCCTTACAAGCGCCGGCCAGACCGAAGCAGGCGCCCGCCAGCGCCAGGCGACCGGTCCGCCCGCTCAGGTGGTTGCCCTGAAAAGCGGCCGCCAGGCCCAGCAGGCAGAACATGGCACAGAAAGGCTCGAGCATCACAGTGCGCTGATCGATGAGGCACAGCGGGTAGACGGCCATCACCCCGCAGGCGATGGCCGTGGTCAGGGCACCGCGGTGGCGGACGGCCCAGCCCAGTGCCAGTACGCCGACCGTCTCGACGAGCGGCACGGCCAGCCGCGCCCAGGCGAAGGCGGTCCGGGTACCGACGGAGCGTGACCAGAGGGCGAACGGCAACATCAGTACGGGGACCCCGGGCGGCTGGTCGTCGACGAAGCTGCGGTAAGGCAGGACCCCGTGCGCCAGACGGACGGCGGTCCCGAACCAGACCCCGTCGTCGTACTCGAGGTACTGGTGCCATTCCCCCATACCCAGCAGCTCGTACCAGCCGATGGCGAGGCTGAAGGCGGCTGCCAGGGCTATGACCGGGACAATGAGCCGGGACCGAGGTGGGCCAGGACCGGTCGGGCCTTCGATGCCCGCCCTTGCCGTCCTCATGCTCCGCACCGGGCGTTATCGTACCCGTCACCATTGCTGTGCACGCGGCCCAGGGGCCGGGCGGGAGCCGAGCGTGGCGCCGCCAGGTGGCCATCCGCCGACGGTGGGGACCTTCGCCTCTAACCCCACGCTCTACGAGGGGCGACAAAGCTCCCGTGAGGTTACATGGCTAAGCCCGGCGCGCTCTCTCTCCAACCGTCGGGCCCCTGTAGCAATGGCTCAACGACCAGACGCCTCCTGACGGGGTACGAGGGTGACGGGGCGGGGCCGGCGGCGCCCGGCGCCGAGCTGTGGCCGGACAGCCACGGCCGGGCCGTGGTCGCCGTCCCCAACGACATCGACGTCTTTGGCCTGGCCGCGCTGGGCATGGTCATCGCGGACCTGACCGGCCGGCTACGGCGCGTGAACCACGAGTTTGCCCGCCTGGTCGGGCGTAGCGAGCTCGAGCTGCTCGGCATGCTGTTCAATTCTCTCACCAGCCCGGTCGACATCGACCTGGGCAACCGAGCCATGGCGCGCCTGCTTGAGAACACGGACGAAACCGTCAGCTTCGACAAGCGCTATCTCCGCCCCGATGGCTCCGTCGTCTGGGCGGAACTGAACATCCGGTCACTCACCTGCGCCAATGGCGACGTGTACGGCTTTTTGGCGCAAGCCGTGGACATCACCGACCGTCGGCGGGCCGAGACCGCCACCCGGATCGAGCGCCAACGCCTCGACGAGGTCCAGCACATGGCCGGGCTGGGCAGTTTCGAACAGGACCCTGTCAGCGGTGCCATCTTCCCCTCGGGCGAGCTATGCCGCATCCTGGGCCTTCCCACCTCGAAGACGGTCGCCTTGTCGACCCTGATGGGACGTGTACACCACGAGGACCGCGCGGCCCTAGGTCGGGCCTTGCGCGAATGCCTCGACGGTGGCGCTCCCGTCGACCTCGTCCACCGCCTGTCGGGCACCGACAGGACGGCCAGGTGGGTGCACACCCGGGCGTGTTCGATGGTGGGCGAAGACGGCCAGGGCAAGGTGCTGGGCACGACATTGGACATAACAAGCCGCAAGCGGGCTGAGGACGCGCTGGAGTTCCACACGTTCCACGACTCGTTGACCGGCCTTGCCAACCGCGCCCTGTTCCTCAGCGAGGTCGACAAGGTCCTGCTGGAGACGGGACGGCCCGCCGAGCCGGTGGCCGTGCTCTTCCTCGATCTCGACGAGTTCAAGACTGTTAATGACAGCCTCGGCCACACCGCTGGCGACAGGCTCCTGAGAGCGGTGGCCGGGCGGCTCCAGTCGGTCACGCCCGCGGGCGACGTCCTGGCCCGGTTGGGGGGCGACGAGTTCGCGCTCCTGCTGCGTTCAGGCTCCATGCCCCAAGTCGCTCAACAGGTGGCCGGGCTGATCGAGGACGCATTCTCATTGCCGTTCAACGTGAACGGTAACGAGGTCCCCGTGAGCGCCAGCATCGGGATCGCCACTAGTCACCCGCTCGCCAGGACCTCCGAGGACCTGCTCCGGGACGCCGACCTCGCCATGTACCTGGCCAAACAAAACGGCAAGGCGCGTACTGAAATGGTCCGCCCGGGTCTGCAGGACCAGGCGCTGAAGCGCCTGGCGCTCATCAGCGATCTCCACCAGGCCTTGGCCAACGGGGAGCTGGAGGTCTTCTACCAGCCCATCGTGGGGGCACACGACCGGGCACCCGTCGGTGCCGAGTCTCTGGTGCGCTGGTACCACCGTCGCCGGGGCCTGGTGTCCCCGGTCGACTTCGTGAACGTGGCCGAGTCCACCGGCTACATCGTGCCTCTCGGCCACTGGGTGCTCAGGGAGGCCTGCCGTCAGCTCCAGGCCTGGCGCCAGGCAGGGACGGTGGACGACCAGTTCTACGTCAGCGTCAACCTGTCCCCCCGCCAGCTCGCCGAGCCCGGTCTCGTCGACGACGTGGGCAGAGCCTTGATCGACTTCGAGCTCCCAGCCCGGTGCCTGGTGCTCGAGGTGACCGAGAGCACGTTCACGCTCGGCTTCGACGCCGGCCTTGCCCGCCTGCAAGAGCTAAAGCTCATCGGGCTGCGGATCGCCCTGGACGACTATGGGACCGGGTACTCATCGCTCAACCGCCTTGGTCGCTTGCCCATAGACATCGTGAAGATAGACAAGTCCTTCATCGACCGGCTCCTGGTGAGCCCCGAAGGAAGGGCGCTGGTCCAGAGCGTCCTCGACGTGACCCACGCCCTTGGCAAGATCTCGATCGCCGAGGGGGTGGAGCAAGCCGAGCAGTGCGACACCTTGGCGGACCTGGGGTGCGACCACATCCAGGGGTACCTCTTCGCCCGGCCCATGCCCGCCGACGAGGCCGCCCGCGTCCTCGCGCAGCTGACAGCGTGCAGCGCACCGCCGACCGGCGTCCGGCCGCCCGAGAATGCCATGCGCCACTGATCGAGCTTCCCCGTCTTCTCGCTCCGCGGCTACTCGTACCAGGCTCGAGCCCATAACGTCTGGTCGGAAATCCGCCAGGAATGGCGCCGCTCTCCGGCGAGACTTTGGATATGGTCGACAAGAGCGGTGAAGTTACAGAGAAGAGGCGTCCCGCTGAGCGGAGCCCTGCCCCCGCACCAGCCCGGCCAGGCTGGGCGGCCCTGGCGGCGGCAGGCGTGACAGTGGTCCTCTGGGCGTCGGCGTTCGTCGCCATCCGCAGCGCCGGTGCTGCGTTTTCCCCTGGCGCCCTGGCTCTGGGCCGGCTGGCCTGCGGGTCGGTAGCGCTGGGCGCGGTTTGCTGTGCGCGGCGAGAGGGTTGGCCGCGGCGGGCCGCCTGGCCAGGCATCGTGACATCGGGTTTGCTCTGGTTCGGCGTCTACATGGTCAGCCTGAACTGGGGCGAGCAGAAGGTCGACGCCGGTACGGCGGCGATGGTTGTCAGCCTGGGCCCCGTCATCATCGCGCTGGTCAGCGCCTGGGTGCTCAAGGAGGGCCTTTCGGCCACCCTGTTGGCCGGGCTGGTCGTTTCGTTCGCCGGGGTCGTGGTCGTGGGGGCCACTACCTCGGAGGCCGGGCATGCGTCGGTGGCCGGCGTCATGCTCTGCCTGCTGGCCGCTTTGTCCTTCGCCGTGGCCGTAGTCGCCCAAAAACCGGCGCTGAGGCACGCCTCGGCCCTTCAGGTCACCACGTTCGGGGCGGCGATCGGCGCTCTGGCCTGTCTCCCGTTCACCGGCCAGCTCGTTTCCGAGGTTACCGCTGCGCCTCTGTCCGCCACCCTAAAGGTCTGCTACCTCGGCGCCTTCCCGACCGCGATCGGCTTCACCACCTGGGCCTACGCCCTAGCCCGCACCCCCGCGGGCAAGATGGGGGCCACGACCTACCTGGTCCCCGCCCTCACCGTCGTTATGTCCTGGGCGTTGCTGGGGCAGGTCCCCGGCTTACTGGTGATCGGCGGCGGCGTACTGTGCCTCGCCGGTGTGGCGATCTCGAGGCGCCGTCCCCGCCCTTCAGTGCCTCGGCCTGGCTGAGACCGCGTGTAGTCGGACCGCCGGGACCAGGATCGCCAGAACCCTAAAGGGTGAGGGACTGGGAGCCGATGTACAAGACAAGGCAACTTGCGCCTGGTGCCGTCCTGGTCGTCCCGGCCCGCGGCCACCAACGGAGGTCGACCCATGCTCGGTCTATTTCGCCAGGGCCCCCAGCGGGGCCCGGCGCCAAAGTACGCCACTCCCGACTCCCTTCTGGCCGGCCGCGTGGTCGTCAACGGGGTACGGATCGCCGCCCAGCTGACCCCCCCGTACCTCCGAGCCATCTCGCTGCACAACGAGTGCCACTATCTGGCCGGCCAACGCAGGTGGGAAGAAGGCCTTGGCAAGATAACGCAGGCGGTTAGCCTCCGCCGCCGCTTGGCGGACGCGCGTCCCGAGGTCTTCGCGCCGGACCTGGCCAACTCGCTAAACGCCCAGTCCACATGCCTGGCCAACCTGGGACGTCACGAACAGGCGCTGGCTGCGACGGACGAGGCTGTCGCCATTTACCGCCGGCTGAGCAACGCCCGGCCCGACGCCTTCCGGGCCAAGCTCGCCCTCTCGCTCAATAATCAGTCCATCTGCCTGGGCAACCTTGGGCACCACGACGAGGCGCTAAAGGCCAGCGAAGAGGCCGTCGCCATTTACGGCGACCTGGGCGAGACCGCCGCCGGGCCCATCGGTCCCGGACTTTCCAGGTCACTGGGCAATCTGGCGACGGCCCTTGACGCGCTCGACCGGCACGCCGAAGCCGCCACGGCTCGGGCGGAGGCAGGCTCGTTGACCGGCACCCCCTGACAGACTAGGTGGCGAGTTCGGGCCACCCTCGCATACCGCCGTCACCGTAAAGAACCCTTTCCCCGTCGCCGAAATGGGGCGTGGGGCGGGAAACCCCCGGCTCTAGCCGTGGGGAGGCAGAGCCCCACGGTTTAGCGGTCACACCCCTTTCGTGCAAAGGCTCGCCTCGCCAGCACGCCGCGGGACGGCCCGACGGCGTACATTCGGGGACGGTACGCATGCTCGAATTGGAAGCACTGCGCCTTGACGTGCTAAATGGGGCCCGATATGGTGCGTCCGAACTGACAATCTGGAACGGAGCGTCATGGCACAGCTCGCGGTAGTGCTCGTCAAGCTCGTCCGCCCCATCATTCCCGCCCGTCCGAGCCACCTGGACGAGCCTCGGCCCCGCGCACCGCGTCGACGTGTGCGCGCCCTTATCACTGCCCTGGTCGTCGTCCTTCCGGCGATAACCGCAGTCGCCCCTGCGTCCGCGGCCGGGTCAACCGCCCCGGGCCAGCTCTACGCCTTCGGAGAGAACAATGACGGCCAGCTTGGCAACGCCGCCA
Source organism: Acidimicrobiaceae bacterium (assembly GCA_003166025.1). Taxonomy (GTDB): domain Bacteria; phylum Actinomycetota; class Acidimicrobiia; order Acidimicrobiales; family Palsa-688; genus Fen-671. The sequence continues at coordinate 40,739 of PMWT01000165.1, forward strand.
ATAACGGGTCGACTTCGGCCAACCCGACCCCGGTCCAACTGAGCGTGCCCGCAGCGACAGGCCAGCTGGTCCAGGTAGCCACAGCCAAGGACCACAGTCTGTTGCTCACCTCCTCCGGTCAGGTCTTCTCCTTCGGCGACAACTACTACGGCCAGCTCGGCAACGCGACGAACGCCAACAACTCGGCTGTTTCCGCCAACCCGGACCCGACGCCGGTGACGCTGCCCGGCCCGGCCGCCCAAGTTGCCGCGGGCGACCAGCTCAGCTTGGTGCTGCTCTCCAACGGCCAGCTCTACGCTTTCGGCGCCAACGCAGAGGGACAGCTCGGCAACAACAACAACGACGCTTCGATAGCCAACCCGACACCGACGCTGGTGAACCTGCCCGGGGGCGCCACGGTGGCCCAGATTGCCGCCGGTGACGATTTCAGCTTGGCGCTGACCACGGGCGGCCAGCTCTACGCTTTCGGCGACAACGAGTACGGCCAGCTGGGCAACGGCACCAATAACGCGACCACCGCGGCCAACCCGACGCCCTCGCTGGTCGCGCTACCGGCCGGCCGGATAACCCAAATTGCCGCCGGTTTCGACTACAGCCTGGTGCTCAGTTCCACCGGCCAGGTCTTCGCCTTCGGCGACAACGAGTACGGCCAGCTCGGCAGCCCGGACAACAGCGGTACCACCACAGCCAACCCCAGCGCGACACAGGTGTCGATACCGGCATCGTCCGGCCCGGTCGTCCAGATCGCCGCCGGCGGGTACCAAAGCCTCGTGCTCACCTCGTCCGGTCAGGTCTACGCCTTCGGTGACAACGACTACGGAGAGCTGGCCAGCGCCGCCAACAACGGGACCACCACGGCCAACTCCGGCGCCGCCCTGGTCAAGCTGCCGGCGGGGGCGGGCCCGGCCGCACATGTCGCCGCCGGCTTCGACGACAGCCTGGTGCTCACCACCGCCGGTCAGCTCTACGCTTTCGGCAATAACGAGTTCGGCCAGATGGGGACCTCCACTAACAGCGGTGTGTCCGGCCCCAACCCCGTCCCCCAACCTGTCGGCCTCCCTGCCGGTGCCACCGTGGACACCGTTTTCAGCGGGCCGAGCTCCTACTCGACGTTCGCCATCGTCGCCGACCTTGCCATTGCCTTGGGCTCGGTCAGCCAAGGCCGGGTGCACACGACATACGCGACCCAGGTGCGAGCCAGCGGTGGCGCTTTGCCGTACAAGTGGACGGCGGCCGGCCTTCCTCCGGGCCTGTCGATCGGGGCGACCAGCGGGAAAATCTCGGGCAAACCCAAGACTAAAGGGACCTTCGTCGCCACCGTGACTGTGACCGACAGGTTCGGCATAAAGACTTCGGTGCACCTCAAGCTGACGATCAAGGCTGGTGCGGCCACGCACAAGCGCTAGGCCTTTTCCCGAGCGCTCTCGCTTCGGGGGCAGCCCGTCGGACTTCCCCTTTCTGCAATAACGCGCATTAGGCGGTCCCAGGACCGCGCGGAGAGTAAATCGCCTTACTCCGATTGCGGGTTAGGCGCGCTCACGTTATCTTCACGGCTCACGGCCTTGTGCGCCCCGGCCCGCCGAACCGTTGGAGGTGGACGTGAACCGCCCTAGGGGTTACCGGATCTGGTCACGGCTGATTGTCGTAGTCACAGCGGTCGCCGCCATGTTGTTGAGCCTCTCGCCGCTGGTGGCGCCCGCAGGCGCCGGCACCACGACCACGACGGCTGGCTCCCCGACCACGACGGCCCAAACGATCGTGACCGGGTCGGGCTCAATCGCAACGGCCACGCCCGTCCCAGTGGCCGGGGTCGACTCCTTTGGCATTGGCGTGGGGCAGCTCGACTTTCCTCAGGGACTCGCCTTCGACAACAAAGGCGACCTCTTCGTTGCCGACTCTGGTAACAACCGAGTGCTGGAGTACAGTCCCAACTCGAGCACCTCTTATTCAGTAACAGCCGCCATAGGTACGGCAACGAGCCAGCTCTCCAGCCCTAGTGGTCTTGCTCTGGACGCCAACGGGGACCTCTTTGTGGCGAATGCCGGCCTCAACAATGTGGTGGAATACGCCTATAACGCCTCGACGGGCAGCTATGCCTCATCGGGGACCGTTGTCGCCGGCTCCGGGGTGACGGGGGGCACCCAGTTCGATGACCCGGTCGGAGTGGCTGTCGACGCCAAGGGTGACCTCTTCGTAAGCGCTCCGGGCAATAACAGCGTCGAGGAATTCGCCTATAACAGTGCTAGCGGTACGTATGCCTCGCTGGGGACCTACGTGGCCGGCACGGGAGTAAGTGGCTCCGCGGCCAACCAGCTTTCCGCGCCACATGGTGTGGCGCTCGACGCCAACGGTGACCTGTTCGTGGTGGACACGGGCAACGACCGCGTCATGGAGTACACCTACAATTCTGCCACCGCCAGCTATGCGACCACAGGGACGGAGATAGCTGCCTCGCTGCCGAGCGGGGCAGACTTTTTGGCCCTTGACGCCAGCGGGGACCTGTTCGTGTCGTACGGCTCCGCCAGCGGGGGTGGGGTGCTCGAGTTCGCCTACAACTCCGCCACCGCCGCCTATGCCAGTTCGGGGGCGGCAGTAGGGAATGTCAACAACCCGGCCAGCGCCACGGGCCTGGCCTTCAACTCCCGTGGTGACCTGTTCGTGGCCGAGGCGACAGACCTGGTGCTTGAGCTCGTCCAGACGGAGCTGCTCCCGACGGCGGCAGGGTTCGCCCCGCTGGGGACCATAATGGGCCAGCAAAGCGTGACGAACACCGGCATAAGCTCCATCGCCCTGGACGGTGCGGGCAACCTCTTCGTCAGCGACAACCTGTCGTCCAACGGCCCGGCCGGTGTTTTCGAGTTCCCGGTCAACTCCACGACGGGGACCTACTCCCTTACCGGCGCCGTGATCACCAAGACCGGCGGTCCTCTGGCTGTTGACAACAACAGGGACCTGTTCGTGGCCCAGGGCTTAGGGGTGCTGGAGTACCCCTGGAACTCCACGTCGGGTAGCTACCCGAGCAGCGGCTCAGCCGTGCCCGGCGCCACCGAGCTGTCAGGGCTGACCGTAACGGCCATGGCTTTCGACGGCAACAACGATCTTTTCGTGGCCAGCGGCGAAAACGTCGTGGAGTTCATCTACAACTCCGTCAGCAGTACCTGGGCCGCGTCCGGGAACATCATAGCCACCGTGAGCCCGGGCACGGCGCTCGTCGGCGGGATCGCCGTAGACCCGGCCGGCGACCTGTTCGTGTCCAACCCTTCCGCGTCCCAGGTCCTTGAGTACGAGTACAACCAGGTCACCGCCACCTATCCCGCGACCGGCACCGCCGTAGCCGGGGTTGGCGGCACTGGCGACGCGCTCAACCAGCTCAACGAGCCCACGGCGCTGGCGCAATACTCGGGCAACCTGTTTGTCTTTGACGCCGGTAATGCCAGGGTATTGGAGTTCAGTCCAGTCGAGGGCACTGTCGGTTACCAGGCCGACGGCACTGTGGTCTTCAGCGGCAATATTGATAACAACCCCGAAAACGGCGGGGTTGCCATTGGCGGTCAGGGCAACGTGTTCTTTGGCAACGATTACAACAGCGCTGTCGTGTACGAGGCCGCCAACACACCACCCACAGGCGTGGGGGGCACCACGACCACCGGCACTTCCCCGACCAGCAGCCCGACCACGACGACCAGCAGCACGACTACGACGGTCGCACCTACGACCACCACGACCTCGAGCACCACGACGACCTCGGTCCCCCCTACCAACTTCCCGGGATGGACGGCCGTCACACCGCCGACCGGCTTGTTCGTCGGGGACTTCCCCCCGATGCCGGTCTCTTGCGCCCCGGGGACGACACATTGTGTCGCCGTGCTCGGGTCGACCTCGGTGGTGACAGTCACCGACCAGTACGGCCAGGGCGTGGCGGTCACCTCTGACTTGACCAACTGGTCGGGGTACAACTCGTTGCCGTCGCAGTTCTTTCAGGTGCTGTCGATCTCGTGCCCGACCTCGACGCAATGCGTCGCCGTCGGCTACGGAAGCACTGACAACCCGGTCATCGCCTTCTCGACCAACGGAGGCGTCAGCTGGGCGGAGGCCAACATGTCGCCGTTCAACCCCGCCTCCGGCTGGCCCCAGGCCGTCACCTGCCCGTCCGCCCTCATCTGCTACACCGTCGGGGGCACGGTGGGGCCGCCCGTCCCGATGGCCGCCATCTCGACCGACGGGGGCCAGGAGTGGACGGTGCTCGACAAGGACCTGCCTACGGCACAGTCCTACTACCTGGACGGCATCTCCTGCTCCTCGGTGTCGAGCTGTGTGGCCGTCGGGGCGCTCTCGGAGACCGGTCCCGCCACCGCCATATCGACGACGTCCAGCGGGACCACCTGGTCCCAGTCGCAGTCGTCCGTCTTGGGCCAGCTCGGGGGCCTGGAGTCGGTGTCGTGCCCGACCGGGACGACCGTCTGCTTCGCCAGCGGCTCTCCCGAGAGCTCCGAGGGCTCCGCCGTGGTACAAAGCACGGACTCGGGCACGACTTGGTCTACGGTCCCGGCGTCGGCGGGCTACGGCTTCAGTTCGATCAGCTGCGCCAACACTTTGACGTGCTGGGCTGCAGGCGGCTTTTCGACCACGCTGTCGGTGCTGGCCGGGACCGGTAACGGCGGCTCGACGTGGCAGGAGGGCACGAGCTCGACGTACCAGGAAAGCAACGTCTCCTGCGCGTCGACCGAGGTGTGCATCGCCACCATCAATAACCAGCTGCTGACCACGGACGACAACGGTGAAGTGACGACGGGCACCACCACGACTACTACGACAGCACCAACGACTACNNCGACGCACGCCACCACCACGACGGTGGCCTCTGCCAACCTCATCCCCGACCCTGGCTTTGAGACCTCGGCCGTCCCCGCCGACTACTGGGGCAGCACCGTCGCCCACACCACAGCGGTGGTCCATTCCGGGTCAGGGGCCCTGGCCCAGACAACCACCTCCTCGAGCGGCGGATGGGACCTCGACGACAATTCGAGCTGGTACGCCCCGATTAGCTCGGCCTACACCTACAGCGCCGCCATTTGGGCCCGAGCGACGGCGGCGGTCAGAGTTGACATAGGAGTGGACTTGCTGACATCAAACGGTACGTACGTGGACACGGTCAGCGGGCCCTGGGTCACACTGGCCGCGAACACCTGGACCGAGCTCACAGTGAGCGGGATCAAGCCCACATCCACCGAGGTCTATGCCGGAATGGAGCCGGACTCTCAAAAGGCGGTGAAGGGGACGGTCATCTACTGGGACGATATGGACCTGACCTCCTGATACCCGAGGTCGTTAGAACTGGTCGACCAAGGCGCAGCCGTACGGCTCAATCTTTCAAGTGGACAATGGCCCGGGCGAGTTGTCGCGCAACCTTGCGGTGCCCATCCTGCCACACGCTCTTACCGGCATCCCTGAGAGCTTCGTAGACGCGCTTGACGCGGTACAAGAGGATGGAGAGGGCCCCGACAACGATCAACGCCACCGCCAGGTCCCAGATGGAGCTCAGGCGGAACCTCGCCGACGACCAGAAAGCCGTCAGCACCAACACCCAGCCCACGCGCCAGAGCACCCACCGCAGGCGTCTCTGGGTTGTTCCCGGCCGCCTCGAACTCGCCATCGTCCCGACCTTAGTCCGCATCTGTTGGGCGCCGAAGGAGGCAGCGAGCAAGGGCGCATCGGGTCACGGGCTGTGCCCGGACCTAACGTGGGCCCGCTATCGACCGAGCCGATCGTCTCGGAAGTCAACTGGGAGCAAGGTCGGCCGATATGTTCGGCATGGGCTCTGCCCCCGGGGTTACCGCGCCCTGTGGGCCGACCACCTGCCAAGGAGGAGGACGGGTGGGTACAACAGGGACGGACGAGTGGCGCTGAGCAGCCCGTCACCGCCCCGCCTCGTCCACAAACAGGCCTGGGGCCAAGGGCTCCTCGTCGAGGGGACAGAGGCTCTGCTCTGGCCGGCCGAGGACGGCATTGAGGCCGCGGCCATGCCGCTGCCCGACCTCGACGACGCGGTCCGGGCCATCCTGTCGTGGGTGAGGCCGAAGGTCTTGCGGTTCCAGATGACGGTCGCCCCCCAGGGTTTCCCCGAACTCGTTCTCGTCAGCACCCAGGCGGCGAGCGGGCCGGCGCAGTTCGTGGTCCGCAAGTCATACCAGATCACCACCACTGTTGTCTGCGACCCACCGGACGAAGTGCACATCGTGGAGCGCCGCGACCTGTTCCGGGTCCCGGTGGCGACGCCAGTCACCTTGACCGCGGCCTCCGGCCAACATGCCCTCTATTCCATAGACATCTCCACGGGGGGGGTGCGTGTCTGTTCGCCCGAGCCCCTCCAAATCGGGACGGAGGTGGATGTCAGCGTTGAGCTGGGCGGGGGCCAGGTGGTCGAGGCTCCTGCCGTGGTGCGCCACAGCCGGTCCTTTGGTGTGGCGGGAGGCGCCCCGAGGCTGGCCCGCCAAGGCGAGCGTGACGGGTGCCCGAGCCAGGTGGGGCTTCAGTTCCTCCATCTGGCGCCCCGCGCCGAGAGACAGCTGGCTCAGTTTGTCGCTCGCCACCAACGCCGGCTCATGCCCAGGGTGAGGACCTTTTTGACTGCCCAGTACAGCTGCGATCTTCGTCCCCTGTTCGTCGACGCACCTGTCACCGAGGTGTCGCCCGGTGAGATCGTCCTCGTCGCTCGTGAGGCCCATCTGCCAGGCGAGCCCCTGGGGCTCAGGTTGCGCGTCGGGGGCCGTGCCTACAACTTCGGCGCCCGCGTGGTGTCGTGCAAGACCGAAGCAGTGGGCGATGGCGAACGCACTCGACATCTCGTTGTGGCGTCATTGGCCGAGGGCGAGGAGATCGCCGAAGAGCGGTTCCGCATTGCGGTCAGAGACCTGGCGCTCGAGCAATGGCCTCCCGAGCCCGTGCGCCCCATTTAGACAGGCTCGTTTACAGGGCCACCCGCCCACAATTTGGCCCAATTGGCAGGCGCGCCGCCAGGGGTCTCGCCAAATTGTCCGGCACTCTTTTTTGCTTCCGACGTAAGCCGAATTAGCCGTTCGTCTCGTCCGGGACCACGCCGTTGTTTGTGCTGTCTTCGGGCTCAAACTCCTTCCGTGGACCGGGGGGCACTGGTAGACTCGCCCGAGCGTTGACAGGAAGCTTTACCCCGTTGCCAGGGAGAGCAAATGACACCCCTGCAATGCCTCGTCTGTGGGGGCCCTACCAATAGGCAGTACAACCCGCGCATGGTCAATGGCCGCTTTGACCCAAAAGGACCGTGGGCGCTGTGCGAGGCATGTGTGCCCAAGCTGCGCGAGAGGCTGAAAAAAGCCCAGTGCCAGTGCTGCGGCGCCCACCGGCCCGCTTGCATGTGTTACAGCTCGTTGGCCAACCGGATGGAGAGGACGGCAAGCGGCCAGATCCACCTGCACCGCAACCGTCTCGAGCGCTGCAGCCCGGAGGCTCACGGCCGCCCCTATCCCGAACCGCTCGATTCTCTGTTCCTGGAGGAAGTTCACATGGCAAGCCAATGAGCCACCGCGCTCCAGGCCTTGAGCCCGGTGGCGCTGGCGTCTCGGGTCGCGTGGCCCCGCCCGCGCAATCCGAACACGCCTCTGGTTCGTAGCTCCTTATTGACCACTACCGACATGCAGCGCGGACCAGTGGCGATAGCCATCTCGTCCGCGCCGATCAAGATCCCGAACTTCGGGGGTAAGGAGCTGAGATGAAAAGGAGCCGGGCCCGCAAGCTGGTCCATTTATGGGGGACCGTTGTCATCGCCGTGGGCTTCAGTGCGGTCGCCACGTACGGAGCATCGGCGTCGAGCGCGACAGGGGCGCCCCCGGCCGGCCTCAAGGCAATCGGCCCGGCGACGGCGACCGGGAAAACGATTAGCCTGGCCAAGGGCAAAGCGGGCATCTTCCTCATTGGCCCGAACGGCCACGCGCTCTATATCTTCGACAAGGACCACGGGACCACAACGGCCTGCACCGGGACTTGTGCAACCTACTGGCCGGCACTGACGGCCACCGGGCCCATCACCACGGGGCCGGACATAGATAAGGCTGAGGTCGCTAAAGTCGACGCTCAGAAACCAGACCAACTGACCTACTACGGCCACCTCCTGTACTACTTCAAGGGTGACTCAGCACCTGGTCAGACCGGTGGCACCAAAATCAAGGGCTGGTACCTGCTCGGGCCTGTCGGCAATGTAATGCTCCCCAAGGCGTAACGTCGCGCCCATCGGCCGCGGCGCCACGTCTTGGGGATTGTGGCCCCGAGGTCGTCTATTTCCAGGTGGCCCGTAGCCTCCTGCCGAGTTCGGCCCTTGACCGTGGGGCCGGCGCCGCCTTCTTTTGTTCGCCGGCGCTAGCCCCACGGTCCACTGGGCCCAGGATGCCTCCCGGCTCCGGCCGATTTGGCGGCAAACACCAGATTTCGCGGACCACGAAGGTAAGGCACGACCGGTAACTTCGTGACGTACACGGTCAGCCACGTAAAGTGGGGCCTGAGGATCGTCAGACCAGGTCGGGTCTTTCGGTGCCTACCATCCCAGTCATGACTACCGGTGGCACAGGAGCGAGGCGACTGAGGCGGGCGCTCTCCAGAACGGGAAATGGCCGTAAACATGCCTCGTTGCGAGTCGCACTGGTTAGCGCTCCGCTCGTCCTGGCTGCGGTGTTGACCGGGGTCGTCGCCACCGGCGGGCTGGCGTCCGCGTCGAGGCAGGCGGCGGGCCCAGACCAGCTGGTCCCCCTGTACGAGGACAACGCCAACGACTGGGCCACGGCATGCTCGGAGACGAACGGAGCCAATGGCGGGTCCTATGTCATCGCCGACGTGGATGCCGGCTTGGGGGCCGGTCCCGCCCCGGTTCCCGCCTGGTCGACCGTCATCGACAACTGCGGCAGTTACGGAAAGGCCGAAGTCCTTGGTTACGTGTGGACGGACTATGGCAAAGGCGGGGCGGCGTCCATCCCAGCCATTGAGGCGGAGGTGAAGGACTGGTACTCCTTCTATCCCGGCCACATCGCCGGCATCTTCTTCGACGGCGCGGCGGACGCCGTACCCGGTACCGGCGCCAGCAACGTGAGCTTTTACCAGACCCTCGACTCCTACGTCCACCAGAACTGGAGGAGCAACGATGAGGTCGTGCTCAACTACGGGGCCAACCCGGCGTCTGGGTGGATGTTCAACTCCTCGAACGCCAAGAACGCGGACATCGTGGTGATCTTCGAAGGCTCCTACAGCACCACCGGGGAAAACCCATATGTTGGCGGTGGATGGGCACCGGCCAGCTGGGAGTCCCAGTACCCGGCGGACGACTTCGCGGCCCTCATGTACGACACCAACAGCACTGCCACCGTACCGCAGCCGGCAACCGCCTGCTCCGCACTGACGGCCCAGCACATCGGGTACCTCTATGTGGGTACCTGGTACACGACCCTGGCGCCCTATTTCTCCACGTTCGCCGGCGACTGCTGACCTCGACGGGCCCAGGCACGCCCGGCGACGTACCAAACGGCGCCCAGGCTGCCGACGAAGAAGCCCACGGGCCAGTTCGACCAGAAGGAGGCCGCTATCGCCAGCCACACGGTCACCAGCGCCAGGGCCGAGGACAGGACCATGGCCGCCACCGGCCGGTCGGTGAGGTAGCGGGCAGCCGCCGGAGGCCCGATCATGAGGCTGAACACGAGCAAAGCGCCAACTACGGGCAGCGCCATCGTGGTGGCGGCACCCACGGCCAGCAAGAACCACAGTTCGACCTGCTGCGGCCGGATGCCCTGTGCGGCCGCCAGTTCGGGGGCGACAGTGGACAGCACCAGGCGACGGTAGAGGAGGACGACCAAGACGAGGCAAGCCGCCCCGATCGCCGCGGTGGGAAGTACCTCCGACGCGCTGACAGCCAGCGGTTCGCCAAAGAGCAGCGAAAACGTCTGCTCGGAGTACTCGGTGCTCATGGACAAGAACAGGGCGCCTACGCCGAGCAGGGTCACCAGGGTAAGGGCGGTGACTACGTCATGACGGCCCCGGCGGCCCCAGCGAGCTATGGTGACCACCCCGAACAGCGAGAAGGCCCCCACCCCGACCAGGGTATTGGCCCCGATCAGGGCGGCGCCGGCGGCACCGGTGAAGGCGCCTTGGGGAATGGCGTGGGCGGCGAAAGTGGCCCCCCGCATGACCACAAAGAACCCTACGGCACCGGCGACCACGGCCATGATGCTGGCCTCTGCCCATGTGTTGACCATGAAGCCCGTAAACACGACGCGCGCTACGCCTGGCCCACCGGCACAGCTCGCCCGGCACGGTCGAGTTGGATGACCTCGGCGCCCGCCGTCGACTTCTGGCGACGCTCGGCCCGGACCTTTAGCTGAGAGAGTAGGTATGCGGCGAGTACCAGCACCACGACGAAGAAACTGACCGGCCAGCCGTTGTGAGCGGGCGGCCAGGTATAGCTGTCGTAGGCCAGCACGATCCCGGCCCAGGTGGCCACCAGGCTCAAGCCCGCGGCGCCGGCCATGGCCCCGACCGGGCTGCGGGCAAGGCGCAGCGCCGTCGCGGCCGGCCCGATGAGCAGGGCCGTGCTCAAGATGGCGCCGATGGTTAGGGCGCAGAGAGCCACCGACAGGGCCAGGGCGACCATGTAAACGGCCTCCACCAAGCGCAGCCGTACCCCTTGGGCGGCGGCCAGGTCAGCGCTGACCGAGCTCAGCAACAGCGGCCGGTAGACCAGGCCGGTGAGCACCAGCGCCACCGCGCCGACGCCGACCACCAGGGGCACGGTCCCGGCGCTCACGGCAAAGATCGAACCGAACATCACGGTCACCACGGTCCCGGTCGTACTCCCGCTGGTGACGCTCAGGTACAAGAACAAGGCGGATAAGCCGAGCGCAGCGCCCAGCACTATGCCCGTGGCAAGGTCACGGCCCCGGTGGCGCTGTGCACCTGTCAGCTCCATGGCACCGGCCCCGAGCAACCCCATAGCGGCGAACCCGACCAAGGGGTTGACCCCGACGACCACCGACGCCGAACCGCCTGTCGAGGTGATGTCGGCAAAGGCGTGGCCGGCAAAGGACTGGCCCCTTATAACCGTGAACACGCCTACGGGGGCGCAAACACAGGCGACCACGAACCCGACGACGGCAGCCGTTTGCACGGCCGAGTTCCCGAAGAACCCGGGCTGGAATATAGCGTGCCAGACGCTCATAGGCGCGGGGACTGAGCGTTGGCGATAGTAATAGCGCTGTCGTCGGTGAAGGCGCTGGCGTCGCTCTCGGTGACGTGGTCGGGGCCGCACGCCTCCTCGGGGCCGGGCTCGCAACCCTCTTCGCGGTGCTCCTCCCCCACCGAGACGATCACCCGGCCATGAGCATGGAAGACATCGACGTGGTGGCCGTAGAGGCGGGAGAGCACGTCGCTGCGCACCACCTCCTCGGCCGTGCCGGTGGCCGCCCGGCCGGCGGCTAGGTAGATGATGTGGCTCATGACGGGAAGCAGGGGGTTCATGTCGTGGGTCGAAAGCAGGATCGCCACTCCTTGCTCCCGGGATATGCGGCCCAAGAGGGTGACAGTCTCCTGGGTGCTGTGAAGGTCGAGGTTGGCCAAGGGCTCGTCGAGCAACAACAGGCGCGGATGACGGGCCAGGGCGTGGGCGATGAGCACCTTCTGCTGCTCGCCCCCGGACAGCGCCCCGACACGGGCATCGAGAAGTGCCGAGCCGTCCACGGAGGCGAGCAGCTCTTCGACCCGGGCCAGCTTGGCGCCAGACCTTAGAGGTATGCCCAGCCGGCGGCCGTCTATGCCCAGTTCCACCAAGTCCCGGGCCCGCACGGGGAGGTCCGGGTCCAGCAGCACCTTTTGGGGGACGTAGCCGATGGAACGGCGCCCACCGGCCAGGTGCACCCGGCCGGAAGAAATGGGCTGAAGGCCGAGGACCGCCCGCAACAGGGTGGTCTTGCCGGCGCCGTTCATCCCGATCAGCCCGTTGACCTGTCCGGCTCCGATCGAGAAGGAGACCTGGCGCAGGACCTGGCGGCCCGACAACGAGACCGACAGTCCGTCTACCACCAGCGCCGGGCCGTCGGGCAGACCGCCCTCTTCCGTGCCGGGGTGGTCCCCGGTCCTTTTCACGGTCCTCACAGCCGCACCGTCGAAGTCCCCTTGACCAGCGCGGCCTGTAAGGCGTCGACCTCGGCCAGCATCCACGACTGGTAGTGGTAGCCGGGGACCGGCATCGTCTCGTACACGCTCACCACCGGGACGTGAGCCTTGTTGGCGTCGGCCAGGAAGCTGGCCGTCAGGCTGTCCGTGACCTGCTGGTTGTAGAGGAACACCTTGACCTTGTGGCCAGAGATCAGGCTGTCTTCGGTGGTGATGTCCTGGGGCGAGGGGTCCGTACCGTTCATAATGGCTGCCTCCAGCGACTGTGGCGTCACGATGTCGGCCCCGGCCGCCATGAGCATGTAATCGGCGACCGGTTCGGTGACCGCTACCGGCGTGCCCGAGTACCGCTTCTTAAGGCTGGCGATGGCGGCCAGCCAGGGTTGCAGCGACTTGACAAAAGAGCTGTCCCGGGCCCGGAAGTAGGCGCCGTGGGCGGGCTCGAGCTTTGACAGGTCGGTCGCCACGGCCTTGGCCACCAGGGGCATGGTGCCCGGGTCGTACCAAAGGTGGGGGTTGAAGATGTTGCTGGACAAGCCGAGGAGCTGCTGGGCGACGACGACGTCCCGGCCCCGGCGGGGACTGGCCGCTTCGATCTTGTTCATAAAGGTGTCGTAGCCCACGCCGTTCTGCACTATCAGCTCGGCCCTACTGACCGCTTCGGCCACGCTGGCGCTGGCTTCGAACTCGTGGGGGTCGGTATTCGGGTTGCTCATGATGGCACTGACCCTCACATAAGGGCCGCCGATCTGAGAGATCACGTCGGCGTACTCGTTTTCGGCGCCGACGGCCACGACGGGCCCGGAGGCGGTCCCGGCCAGAGCCGGGGCAGCGGTGGCCACGACACCGGCGGCGACCATAGCCAGGACAGCGACATTGACGAACACCGAGGTTCTCGGAGGCACCTTCACATGGTAGAGCCTATTCCAAGACTGGGTCCCAATACAACTGATCTTACCGGGCAGGGCCTAGGTCGCGGCCTGGCACGAGCTCTCCAGCTCGGTCAGTCGCAACACCAGGCGCACCAGCCGATTGGGGGAAAGCAGGGCCATCGTGCCTCCGGCGGACAACAACGCCGCCCGGGCCCGAGCCAAGACGGCCGCCCCCGAGCAGTCGATGAAGCGCAACTGGGCGAGGTCTAAAACGAGGTGGTCAGGATGCTTGGTGACCACCTCGAGCAGGCACTCGTCGAGTTCAGCTGCCGTGGCCAGGTCCACCTCGCCGGAGATGGACACGGTGGCCGTATTCCTGGACCAAGCGACGTCGACCGAGAACGGGGGCTCTTCGAGGACCAACAACATCTCACAACCTCCCTTTCGGCGCGTCCGACCGCACAGCGCAACAGTCCCGAACGTTGCCTGCCCTGCAGGGGGCCCGCCGAGGCCCGCACACCTCGGCTGCCTGCTCAGCTGGTGCCCCCAGCCCCCGGGCCCGCAGCACTCCGCCGTGCCTGGGCCCAGGGACTGAGGGGAATGGGCTGGTCAAAGTCATCTAGCCGTCGAAGAGGTTGAACTCGTCGATGGACCACCAGTAGTTCGAGGGGTTGCCCGAGGTAAGGACAACCTCTACGTACTGGGCCGTTTGGGCGGGGAAACTGACAATCTCAGGCGAACCCGTCCCGGTGCACGTAGCTACGGTGCTCCAGGCCGTGCCGTTGTTGGAGACCTCTACGTCGTAGCTTCTGGCGTAGTCGGTCGTCGAGCTGGGCACGTCCATCTCGAGCTCGGTGAAGGCTTGGGCCGAACCCAGGTCAACCTCAAAGTACAGGCCCAGGGCCTCTGGCTCGCCGGTGCTGAAACGCGTGCTGAGGTTGCCGTCCAGAGCGTTGGCGGGCAGGTCGGCGCCCTTGGAAGGGGCATTGGTGCTGGCCACCCAGCCGGTACGGCTGAGGGGCGCCCCACTCTCGGTCGCGGTGCAGTTGACGGCTGCCAATGTCGTGCTTGTCGTCGAGGTCGACGTGGTGGTCGATGACGTTGTCGTTGATGAAGTNNGTCGTCGTTGATGAAGTCGTCGTGGTAGTCGCATAGTTATGGCGACCTCTCCCATTCCCGGCGCCCGCGCCGCGGCCTCTGACGGCGCAACGGGCACGAGACCACATCCAGCCGTGACCATGGCTACGGTGCCGGAGAACGAGGCAGTAGCGGCCTTGGCCTGGGCCGCCGAAGCCGCCCCCACCCGGCCTCCCCGTAGGCGTTGTGCTCGTCCATGTCGTGGTCGTCGGCGCCGTTGTCGTCGTCGTTGAAGGTGTCGTGCTCGTGGACGAAGTCGTTGTGGTGCCGTGGTGCCGGTACCAGCCGTCCGCTGACGCGGGTACAACGCTGGCAGCTAGTAACCCAGCCACCACCGCCATCGTCGCTACCAAAGCCGCGACGCCCCCCAGGTACCCGTGCCTCCGCCGTTGCGTTTCGTGGGTCATCCTTCCTCCCTCGGTGATCCTCGGTTCCCCTGTAATTCATCTACGCCGTCTTTATGAGCAGGCGTCGTCCTACTTGTGATGGTTCTGTGAAGGCTTCTGTGAAGGCTGATCGCGCCAGACTTGACCACCCGTTGGGCGCTCAAGCAGCGTGGTCCAGGGATCCCCCGGCCTTAGCCGGGGGGAGGGTTCAAGCTGCTCGAGACTGGCCGACGGATTCGGCCAGCAGCTCCACGGAGCGCAGCCGTGCCTCGACCGACAGCAATTGGTGGGCCACTATGAGCTCGTCGGCCTGGGCATGTTTGGCAAACTTGGTCACGTACTCGCCGACTTCGGCTGGATTGCCGACCGCCGTGTAGGTGAAAGTCTCCAAGATCTGCTCGCCTACTGGTGAGCGGAGCACCAAGTCCGCCTCGCCGTCAGTGAAGACCTGCCCTCGGCCCAGCCTGGCGGTTACGCGGTGGCGCTGGGCCAGCACCAACTGTTCCCGGGCCTCAGCACTGGTGTCGGCGGCGATCACATTGACCCCGGCTATGACGTAAGGCTCTGCGAGCTGCGCTGACGGCCGGAATTCCCGACGGTAGATGGCGACCGCCTCTTCCAGCGCTTGCGGCGCGAAATGGGAGGCAAAGGCGTAGGGCAGGCCGAGCAAGGCGGCAAGCCGGGCCCCGAACGTGGACGACCCCAGGATGTACAACGGTACTTGCGCTCCCTTTCCCGGCGTGGCCTCGACGTCGGGGACAACCGGCTCACCCCCGAAGTAGCCCTGGAGTTCGAGGATGTCCTCGTAGAAACGGTCGGCCGACGCGCCATAGCGGCGCAGCGCGCGCATTGCCGCCTGGTCCGTGCCCGGCGCTCGCCCCAACCCGAGGTCTATCCGGCCCGGATGGAGGGCTTCCAGTGTCCCGAACTGCTCGGCGATGGTGAGCGGGGCATGGTTGGGCAGCATGACACCCCCGGCACCGAGGCGGATGTCATGAGTAAACGCAGCCACGTGGGCGATCAGTACGACCGGGGCAGAGGACGCTATGGCCGAATTGTTGTGGTGCTCGGCGTACCACACCCGGCGGTAACCCAATTGCTCGGCCAGCTGAGCCAGGGTCACGCTGGCCGCCAAGCTGTCGGCTACGGTTTGGCCCGGGCGCACCGGGGCCAGGTCGAGGATGGATAATGGCAGCGTCATTGGCGCACGTTCATTTTGTTCTCTTCTCGAGGGCACGACATGTAGCCAAATGAGCCCCTCAGTGGTCCAGTACCGTAGCGGCCAGAGCCTCCAACTGGCGGACGGCTTCGTCCAGCGGTCCCAAAGGTTGCAACAAAACGTGGTCTGCACCTGCGTCAATGTGCTCTGCGACCCGCTTGGCGATATCGGCCTCATCGCCCCACGCCACTATGGCGTCCACCAGCCGATCGCTTCCGCCCCCGGACACATCTTCGTCGGTGTAGCCGAGGTGCCTAAGGTTGTTCACGTAGTTGGGCAACTGCAGGTAGGTCTCCATGTGGGCGCGCGCCGTGCGACGGCCCTTGTCGCTATCGGTGGTCAGGACCACGGCCTGCTCCGGTATGAGCAAACGGTCCGGGCCAAGGACTTGGCGGGCCAGGGAGGTGTGCGACGTCGGCACGAAGTAGGAATGAGCGCCGTCCGAGCGCTCTCGGGCCAGGGCCAGCATCTGAGGGCGGAGCGCAGCCAATACCCGAGGTACCCGTACCTGCACGGCCGGGCCGTCCCCGGCAGCCGCGTCCATACCATCGAGGTAGCGTTCCATGTAGGCCAACGGTCTCTGGTAGGCCTGGCCGCTTCGCTCGACCATCGGTGCGTGGCTGATGCCGACTCCGAGCACGAAGCGGCCGGGGTAGGCGGCACCCACCGTCGCCGCACCTCCCTGCATGGTGGCGGGGTGGCGCGCCCATACGTTTGCGATCCCGGTCCCGCTGACGATGTGGCCCGTTGCCGCTAGCAACAGCGACTGGTGGGCAAACGCCTCCTTGCCCCCAATGCCTTCCCCGCACCAGATCGAGCCGTACCCGAGTTCCTCTATGCGTCGAACGGCTCGTCGTTCCTCGTCGACGGGCGCCGGCCTCAGCGAGGCCAACCAGACCCCAACGCGGCCCAGGCGTTCCCGCACCGGGCCCAAGCTTTGATCCGTCATCGCCAGCCTCCTCAGCGTCTTCCCGCGGACAAAATCGTCAACGGCCGGGCATCCTCACCTCGTCCAACGCGAGAAAGCGCGGCCCTGTTCCATTCGGCCGGACGTGGAGGCATCCATTTTGGGTCAGGACGAGGCACCGACGACGACCCGCCGAGCCCCGCCGGTCATGCTCCTCCGCCATGGGGGACCTCAGTAAGCCAGCGGACGGGTACCAGGCAGCGACCATGACCGGGCCACGGCCCCGTCGGTGACAACGATGACGGCCAGCCCGCCCACCCCACCGTCCGACCAGACACCGCCCACCGTTTGGCGTTCGACGTCGACTACGAGGTCGCCATGCCAGGGGTGCAGGCCGGCGGCGACCGCGGTCAGCCCCGCCTGGTCGAGCGCACGGGCGTCGGCCGGTAGGACCTCGATGCCACCCTGGCGGAGCGCGCCCAGGTCGCGCTCGATGGTCCGCACGCTTACCTCAAACCGCCGTGCCAGCCAGGTTGCGCTGCGAGCCCGGGGGGAGACCGACCGCAGCTCCTCCACCACGCCGTACAACCGGTCAGTCCGGTTCACACGCCACCAGCACGAACGGTCTCCATTCCTATATCTGACCACGCAATGCCCGCTCCCTCACAGCTGCTCTTTCATCTCTCTTGAGAGGCCCCAAGAGGGTGCTCGTGCCCTTCGCGTGCCCCATCCAGTGGGCTCTGGTGGTCGACAGCGGTCACTCGTGGTCTTCACCAGTGCACACCCGGGGTAACCTGGGAGCGTCCCCAAAAGGAGCACGATGGCTGACACGAAGCTCGCCGACCAACCCAACAGCAAGGCCGAGCCCATCGGTGACGACCCGTTCGGCGACGGGACGAGCAGGATCGTGGCGGCCATCGCGGCGGAGGTCGAGTACCGGGAGAGCCATGGTCTGCCCATCGTCGTGGACCGCGGCAACGGGGTAGAGCGCCTGTCCCCCCTGTCGCACGACCAATAACTTCAGCGCCCGTTCTCGGCCAGCCGGCGCAACTCGGACCAACGAGCACCGTCCTCTATTTCGAGCGCTCCCCCACCACCGCGCGCCACGGGCACAGCGACCCTCTCGCTGTTGTCGACCACTGACCATTGGTCGACCGCATCGATGTAGACCTCGAAGAGCGCCTTCAGGCCGGCTTTCCAGCGGCGGCGCACGACCTCATCAGCCACATAGTGCCCGCCACCCGCGCCGCCACACGGGCTATGGCCAGCTCGGGGCTCCGGAGCGCGACGAAGTAGAGCCACACCCGGTACCCCCTCGTCTGCCACGAGTGAACTGTTTGGACCAGGCCACGGCCTGCCAGGTTTGTCGCAACGCAGAAAGAGCCGCCCACGCCCACTAGGCGCCTCATCTCGGCAAGGACGGCACGGCCGGCGGCTATGTCGAGCCCTTCGGCTTGATGACCCTCCTTTCTGAGACGCGCTGCAATGACGTCCGCGTTCAAGAACACGCATTGCCGCGGCACAAGCAGACGGCTGGATGTCGATTTGCCCGCACCATTAGGACCGGCGAGCAACATCGCAACCGGTGCCCCTGCGTGCTCGCCCCTGGCATATGGCCCTTCGCTCGACATCGCACCTAGTCCCGACGGCCGGACGCGGTGCCGCGCTCCCCTCCCGGCGGCTGGTCCCGGTAGTGGCGATCGAGCAACTCAGCGGCCTGACGGTCCGCCGACTCGGTGACGTGGGCGTACAGCTCCATGGTCAACTGCGACGTGGCATGGCCGGCACGCCCCTGCATCACTCTGGGGTAAACGCCCAGCTCCACCATGGTCGTGATCGCGGCATGCCGAAGCCCGTGAAAGGTCAATAACGGGTCCAGGCCCGCCTTCACCACTGCTGGGGCAAAAGTTCGCTCACCGAACCGCCGCCTCAGGACCCCGCCCCGTGGGCCGACAAAGACCAGGGCCTCCCGATCGCCGGCAACGCCCGTTCGGTGCTCCGCCAGCTGCTGCGCCAGTTCGTCTATCAGGAACCCGGGTGCCGCCAGGGTGCGCAAGCCGGCGGCGGTCTTGGCCTCCTTGACGACGGCGAGATGACCGGCCGTTTCCTCAACGATTTGCGCCACAGTCACCGACGCGACCGGCCCCATCCACATTAACCCGTCCCGGTGGTCGTGCGCCGAACGCTCTTGCACGGTCCGCCACTGGTCGGGCAACCCCACGCCCTGCTGAGCTGCTCCTGGTACTGCCTAAATGTCTCCACTGAACCAGCGGACGGCAAATTGATGGCAGCGTTCTGATTGAAACGCGAGTAGGTCAACGAGACGGTCAGGGATCGTGCCGGGTTGTTGAAGCCGATCGAGGTGGACAGCTTGACCAAGCGATTGTGGCTGTCAACCCAGGTAAAAACGGGGTGCCTCTTTCCGAGCACCTCAATACTCCCGGCGGCTTTGGCTACAACGTCAGCGAGACCGTCCAACGCGAGCACTAGGCGGTACTCGTGTGCTTCTGCACCGGCGACGTGGTCAAATCCCATCGATGAGGTCGAGGTGACTTGCCGCTGCAGTGCGTCGGTCAGCTCGACAGGTGTCGCTTGTACCGGTAACCCAAACAAAACGTCCCCAATCGCGCCACCTTGTGAGGAAGCGGGCGGGTTCGCTATCCAGGGCTTAACCGGCCGGGGGACCGACAGCCCGCCACCGGCAAACGACCGCTGTCGCTCTTGCCAGAAAATGGCAGCAGAGACCCAACTAAGGCCCCCATGCACGTACTCAGCCCCCTGGTAGGTTCCCGTTACCTCGAACCGGCCGGTGGAGGACAGATAATCGCAGGGCCCGGAAAGTGTCACACCCGACTCCGTCATAGAGAGCCAAGCGGACTTGACGCTGCCCTGGCCCGTAAGGATCTGCGACACCGTGCCCGTACCGCCACCTGCAAGCGTGACCACGCCGACGAGCGCGACCGCCATAGCCGCTAGGCAACAGGCAACCACACGCTTGACGCTCGAGGCCACGCCGTCGAATCTACAGTCGCCAAGGCAAGCCCATCGGCACCATGGATAGTTGAGCGCAGAGGCAAAGATGAAGAGGCCGCCAGCGGCGGCGGAGCATCGGGTGCCACCCGGACCAACGCAGATCGCCCAGTTATGCCCGTGGTCGGGCTTGAGCTTCCCACGTCACAGACCAGTCCTCCGCAATTGATGCGAGACGCTTGCGCCCGATGTCATAGTCCTTGACGTGGTCGAGCTTCAAGCCGTGCTGCCTCACGATATCCGCAACCCGGTCGTCGCTGAGCAGCAGGTCGACTTGAGCGAGGCCCCGCACGATATCCTCCGTTGCCCCGACGAGCGTTAGCGACTCGGAAGCCGCCGTGCTCAGGATCTCGACGCGAATATTCCCGGTCATTCTCGGGCCGGCGACCTCCCGGTAAGCGATCAGACAATCTCCTAGAGCGACGACGGACTCGCCCGACTCCAACAACTCGACAGCCAGGTCCCAGCGCTTGCCGTTCATCACCTCGACGCTAAAGGCCCCCTCACGACGGTCACATTACGTTGCCGAGGCGGTGCACCTGGTCAAGCGCCGCCTCCCTGAGAGGGCCTCGGCCTCCCGAGCTCGGCGCGAGCCTCAACCTGGAGCTGGCCTTCGATCCGTTGGACGCGCTCGGCCTCACTGGGGTGGCTCGCCCCCGCTCTCGTCAGCCAGGCCGCTCCTGAGCCCTGGGCAGGGGGGCGAGAGCGAGAGGTGCTGCGCAGCATGTTGGCCAGCTCGGTCCCGTAGCCGAGCCGGACGGCGACCATGTCTGCCTGGTGCTCTTGTGAGCGCCTCAGCCACAACACGCCGAACGGGGCTAGGACGACAACTGCTACGGCAGCGCCGACGACTGGCAGGCTGACGAGAAGGAGCCCAACGACGCAGGCGATGCCCGCGCCGACCACCAGGCTGATGGCGACGTTGCCAGAGCTGAACGCACTGACCAGGGCCAGGCTGAGGTACGTGGCGAACCTCAGGGCGTAAAGGGCTGGGAGGGAGTACCAGTAACGCAGCAACGAGAACCAAGTATGGCCACCAAGGTGGTGCCCGAGCTCGTGAGCCAGCACAGCTTCAAGTGCGGCCGGCGACAAGACGTTTATGGCCCGCTCAGTGACTGCCACCGTGTGCCCGGCGGTGGCGAAGGCGTTGATCTCCGCCGAGCTCTCGACCCACAACCTGTAGGCGTCCTGGTCGACCCTGGCGGACCCCGTCACCTTCTCCCACGCAGGACCGAGGCGTCGTTGTTCATCAGCACTGGGCCGGCGGAGGCGTTCACGGCTGCTCACGACAGCGTCTTCGACTCGGCGGACGAGGACCACAGGCCCCGAAGCCAGCCAGGCGGCCACGACAAGATACCCCCAGGGGACGAACCCAACAACGTCAGCAATATAAGCGATGATGAGCGCGCTCAGGACGAACAGCGGTAAGTCCATCAGGGCCCGGGCCGTGCTCGCGCGACGGGCCCTCCCCCTGGTCAACTCGGTAAGACCAGCCGGCTCAACGAGCGCCTCGCCCTGAAAGACCGGCGCGCGCCTCGTCACTGGCCTATGCCCCACCACCCCTTATCGACCCAAGAGGTGTCACCCTGTAAGGGAGCCTCTTTAGCGACACGGGCGCGGTCAGTGTGGGCCCTGGGGGCTCAGAAGAGCGCTTCGTCGACCTCGCGTTTACGCGTAAGCCCGAGGAATCGAGAGCCCGCCGATTGTTCCATAGGTACCCACCTGGCCACGGGGCCTCGGTGTTACCGGCGACGCCGATCGACGGCGATGCGCTCATCGACAAACGCTCGGACCGGCGACATAACGTCCCGTCCACGTGCCGCCGAGGGGGGCCTTGCTCACTGTTCCGGGTGGCTCAGGATTTCCTGCAGGTCGTTCATGAAACGGTCCACGCCGTCTGTGTCGTAGCCGAGGCGTGCTCTTGTGAACGTGCCCCCTGCGACCTTGGCTGGGCCGACCGCCTGGTCGGCTTCGACGGCGCTGGCCAACGCCTCGAGGTACTTGTCCACTTGGCGAGGTGAGTACCCGCGGCGCTGAGCCGCGAAGGTGGCGTTTCGGATCCGCTCAGCCAATGCTCGACGCGCCGGGTCAACCTTTGCAACCAGGTGGCCGGCACCGGTACCAGTCGTTCGCGGCAGCGGAGGTGGGTCGCGGTCGTCATCGGACGCGGGCCAGGCGCAAAGCAGCACTCGGGGGTGAAAATCCACGGCGAACCGCGGCTCCCGGCCGAGCACCGTCGCGACCATGGCCCGGACAAGCTCGGTGAATGGCATCCGCTTCAGCCGAGAGGTCGTCCGGACACGGCGGACCGCGCCTGTCTTGACGTTGACCACGACATCGCCTAGTGCCGTGTCCCCGGTGCCGGGGAGCCTGGCCCAAACGCGGTGCCACCCGGGCGCCACTTCGAACACGGCTGTCCGGTACGGCGCGACGGTCCCTACCTTGATGCCGTCAATGAACACGACGTAGCGTCGAGAGAGGTCCTGGACAAGGTTGCGCCTGGAGACCTGGACAGCGGGCACGGCCTACATATTCGCGGTTCTCGCGTCGGCCAGCACCGCACAGAACACGCTGCTACCTTCAGCCCCCAGTCCTTCTCGCCTCACCGAAACCGTCACGTTCGCCACGCCTGCTGGACTCACCGACGAGACCCAAACCCGGGCCGTCGAGCTCGTCACCAAAGAGGTGCCCCCGGGGGGGCCCGATGCCGTTCGGGGGAACGCTCCCATCGCCGTGGGAGAGCACCAGGGGCCGGGCGGTCAAAGGCCAGTAACCACTTGGCGTAGTCCGCGCTCGGCGGCCTTTTCGTGCCCCCCGCTTCGTGCCCCCCGCGTCCCATCCGTGCCCCATCAAGGGGCACGAAATGGACACCAACGGTCACGAACGGTGAAATTAGGTCTGCCTAAATATAGGCCTTGAACTGCGATAATGCACGTCCGCCGAGTGACGTCTTCACATTTGGCCCTGAACTGGGCGTTGTGGGCCTAAAACGCGGCCGTCCAACAGGTTAAGGGCCGAACGTTCACGGGTTTTGCACAGGCGGGTCGGCGGGACGCAGGCCGGACGGGGGGCGGTGGGGGGACCGAAGGTCAGCCTCGACGGCGGCGATGGCGATCTGTTCGAGTTCGCGCACCAGCGCCCGCAGGCGCCGGTCGGTGTCGGACCATGTGCGGTACTCGTCTACCTGTTCGGCGCTGAGGACCTGGCTCACCGTCTTGGCTTCAACCTTGCGGGTCCAGAACCAATAAGGCCCGTGCAGGTGAGGGGGGTCGGCGTGGCAGTGGCAACCGGGGCTGCGACAGCGCATGGAGCGGGCCAATATCGTCCCCGGCAAAGCGGGGCCGAGGGCGACGATCTCGGCCAGGATACGCCGGGCCCGGTCGGCGGCATCAGCGCTGAGCGGCACGGTTACACCTTCGCGCCCGGTGAGCATCCACCACTGGGAGGCTACCACTCGGTATAAATACGGAGTGTGAGACCGGAGGTAGCCCGGGCCATCGAGGCGTGGCATAGCAACGTGGTCCCCGCCGACGCCGCCGCCTTTAGCCGTGAGGTGGTGGCCCGGGCCGCCCCGGCCACCAAGGACCGGGCCAAGGCACTGTTGTTCGCCGCCAGCCGAGCGGCCAGTTTTGCTTGTGGTGCGGGCCTGGAGCTGCGAGCTGAAGTCGTCTTTTGCCCCCCGGTGATCGAGCGCTTCATCGTGGTCAATGCCGCCGTCTTTTCGGCCCCCACGGCCCGCACGTTGCGCACCAACTGCCGGGCGCTCGGGCGCGCCCTGGCCGCCTACCCCGAGCCGACCCCGGTCCGCTTGCCTCGGGAACGGGCCAAAAAGCCTTACACGGCTGAAGAAATATCGGCCTACCTGGGGTTGGCCGACGCCCACCCGACGCTGGCCCGGGCTCTGCGCAGCGCGGCGGTCATCTGCCTGGGGGCGGGGGCGGGCCTGGTCGGCGCCGAGCTCGCCGGGGCCCGGGGCACCGACGTGGTCGCCCGTTCGGGCGGGGTGGCGGTCGATGTCGGGGGCCGGCGCCCCCGAGCCGTGCCCGTACTTTCCCGCTACGGGGCCCGCCTGGTGAGAAGCGCCACCTTTGCCGGGCCGGGCTATCTGGTCGGGGGGACCGAGGCTTCCCGGCGCAACGTGGCCTCGGGCCTGGTGGCGCCGCTGTGCGGGGGCACCGACCTGGCCCGCCTGGACCAGGCCCGGCTGCGGGCCACGTGGTTGGCCGAGCTGGCCCAGGCCATTGGCCTAGGCGCGTTCATGGCCGCCACGCCCTGGGCGAGGCCGAGACCGTAAAGCTGCTCGGAGGGGCGAGCTGAACAGCCCCCTGGCCCGGGCCGAGGCCGTGCTCGACTCCTCGGGGGTGCCCGAGGCCTTAGAAGCGGGCTTGCCCCACGGCGTCCGCCCCCGTCAGCTGTCGGCCCGCACCCTGCTGGTGGGCATGTTGGTGGCCCTGGCCGAGGGACGCCCGGCGCAGTTGACCCGGGCCCACGCCGCCCTGTTGGGCTTGTCCGAGGCGGACCGGGCCCGCTCGGCCAACGCAGCCGCTCCCGGGGGCCGGTTCTCCTTGTGGTCACAGGGCTTTTTGGCACTGAACTGGCCGAGGACCACCTTTTCCAGGGCCTCGCGGTGCTCGGGGGTGCGGACTATTTCGCCCGAGCCGGCCGGGGCCAGGCGATGGGTGACCAGAAGGGCCCCCGAACGGCTGTATATCTCCAGGGCGTTGGTGCCGAGCCGGTGCCGCAGGGCCATCGTGGCACCTTGCAGGCCAGGGGCGACCGAGTACCGGTTCCCCCTGAACGCCACGCTGGCGCGGTTATCGACGGGGGCTTGGACCTCGATGGTGGCCGGGTAGGGCGAGGCCGGCAGCGCCAAGAGCGGCTCGGCGTCGGCCAGTTCCCCGACCCTCGGCCAGCGGGCCCGGCCCTCGGTCGGTTCTTCGGTGCCCCTGGGGCTGCGGAGGCGGGCGTCGCCCGTGGTGGCCCAGAACCGGTCGAGGCTCACCTGGGCCGCTTCGGCGCTCTCGGCCGAAAGTGCCCGCCACCACCGACCGGTGGCGAAGCGCACCGCTGCTTCGACCGCGCCCTTGCGGTTCCCCCGCCGGGGCGGGCAAACGGCCACAGCCGCACCGTAATATTTCGCCACCGGGGCGAAGCTGGCCTGGACATCGCCGGTGGTGGGCACCACGACGGTGGACATGCGGTCCACCCGCCAGTACCGGGCCGTGCCGCCCAGGCGCCGCAGCACGCCGTCCATGGCCTCGACCAGGTAGGCCTGGTCGGTGGCGGGGCAGATGACGCCGCGGCTGCGCCCCGAGTGGGGCAACGTCCCCAGCAGCACATAGGCCGTCCCGCCCCAGGGGGACTTGCGCCGCTCGAACCAGTCCCACTGGATTTCTTCGCCGGCGGGGTGGTCGATCTCGATGGTGTCCCGCCCCTTTACCCCTGAGCACGCCTCGCAGTGGGGCCGGAGCCCGCCCAGGCGCACCTGGCGGGCGAAGGAGGGGTACGAGCACGAGTAGCCGAGCTCGGTCACCTCGTCGAAAAGCGTGCTCGCCCACACGTGCGGGTCGTCGACAAAACGGGCGGTCAGGTAGGGCACGAACCCCTCCAGAGCACCCGGCTCGGCCCGTCGGCGTACACCCGGTTCCCTCTTGCCTTCCAGATAGTCCTTGACTGTCCGCCAGTCTCTTCCGATGTGGTGGCCGATCGCTACGTACGACCAACCTCTCTTCCTGAGTGCACTGATCTCCACGTCTTCTCCTTGTGTGATCATGACCTTCGGGCTCCTTCCATTGCTCAAGGCACAGACACCCAAAGCATGGGAGGGGCCCGATGGCCGGTTGGTGGACCCTCCTCCTTCTCAGCCCACCAAGGCACTCAGGTACCTACATTTTCAGTGATCGACCTCCTACATGTTCACGTGATCCTTAACA
>PMWT01000017.1 GCA_003166025.1 Acidimicrobiaceae bacterium
GACGTCGACCGTGCCCCCGGCCACGTCGGCCGGCGAGGTGGCGCTGGCCGAGGTGGAGGAGATGACGGTGAAGCTGGTAGCAGGGGTCGAGCCGAAGGCGACCGCACTAGCCCCGGTGAAGCTGTTGCCGGTGATGATGACCGAGGTGGCGCCGGCCGGCAGGCCTGCCGCCGGGCTGACCACGGTTACCGAGGGGCCGGCTTCATAGCTGAACCGGTCGGCCGGGCTGGTCAAGCTCGTCCCGCTGGAGGACGTCACTGTGATGTCGACCGTGCCCGCTTGTGCGCCCGGCGAGGTGGCCGTGACCTGCGTGGAGGAGATGAAGGTAAAGCCGCCGGCCGGGCCCGAGCCGAAGCTGACGGCGCTGGCGGCGGAGAGGTTGGTCCCGGTGATGGTGACCGTGGTGCCGCCGTTCAGCGGGCCCGAGATGGGGCTGATGGCGCTGACCGTCGGCTCCGCCTCGTAGGTGAACTGGTCGGCGCCGGAGATGGCACTGGTCCCGCTGGAAGAGGTCACGGTGACGTCGACCGTGCCCGCTGCCTGCAACGGCGAGGTCGCCGTCATCAAGGTGGACGAGACGACGGAAAGACTGCTGCCGGCGACGGAGCCGAAGTGGACGGCGCTGGCCCCGGTAAACCCGGTGCCGGTGATGGTCACGGCGGTGCCCCCGACGAGGGGCCCGACGACGGGGCTCACCGAGCTGACGGTGGGCACGTCCTCGTAGGTGAAGTCATCGGCGGTGGAAATGGCGCTCGTCCCGCTCGGGGTCACGACGGTGACGTCGGCCGCGCCCGCCACGGTGGCGGCCGGGGAGGTGGCGCTGACCTGGGTGGCCGAGACGGCCGTGATGGTGCCGGCGGTGCCACCGAACATGACGGCGCTGGCCCCGACGAACCCGGTGCCGGTGACGGTGACGACGGTGCCCCCGGCCAGCGGGCCGGCGATCGGGCTGATGGCGCTGACGGTGGGCGCCACCTCGTAGGTGAAGTCATCGGCGGTGGAAATGGCGCTCGTCCCGCTCGGCGTGCTGACGATGACGTCGACCGTGCCGGCCGCCGCCGACGGCGACAAGGCGGTGACCTCCGTGGCCGAGCCGACGGTGTACGACGTGGCTGCGGTGCTCCCGAAGCTCACCGCAGTGGCCCCGGTGAAGCCGGTGCCGCTGATGGTGACCGAGGTGCCCCCGCCCAGCGCACCGGCCAGCGGGCTGACGGCGCTGACCACCGGCGCCACCGCGTAGGTGAAGTCGTCGGCGGTGGAAATGGCGCTGGTCCCGCTCGAGGTGGTGACGGTCACGTCGACCACGCCCGGGGCCTGCGCCGGTGAACCGGCCACGATCTGGGTGGCAGAGCTGACGACGTACGACGTCGCCGCCACGGTGCCGAACTCGACGGCGCTGGCGCCGAGCAACCCGGTGCCGGTGATGGTGACCGTGCTCGTCCCGGTCAGGGGGCCGGCCAGCGGGCTGACAGAGGAAACGGTCGGTACGCCCTGATAGGCGAACTGGTCGGGGGCGCCGGGGGCGCTCGTCCCGGCCGGTGTGGTCACGGTGATGTCCACCGGGCCGGCCGTGGTGGCGAGCGGGGAGGTGGTGGTGATCTGGGTGGGCGAGGTCACGGCGAAGGCCGCGGCCGTGGTCCCGAAACCGACGGCGGTGGCCCCGGTGAAGCCGGTGCCGGTTACGGTGACCGAGGTGCCCCCGGCCAGTGGGCCGGCGACCGGGCTGACGGAGCTGATGGTGGGCGCCGCCTCGTAGGTGAAGTCATCGGCGGTCGACAGGGCGCTCAGGCCGCTCGGGGTGGCCACGGTGACGTCGACGGTGCCGGCGCCCTCCAACGGCGAGAGGGCCGTAACCGAGCTGGCCGAAGTGACCGAGTAGCTGGTGGCGGGCAAGGACCCGAAGCTGACCGCGCTGGCCCCGGTGAAGCCGGTGCCGGTGATGGTGACCGAGCTACCACCGGCCATCGAGCCGGCCACGGGGGTGACGGCGGTGACGGTCGGGGCCGCCTGATAGACGAACTGGTCGGCCGCCGAGGTGGCGCTGGTGCCGCTCGACGTGGTGACGCTGACGTCGACGGTCCCCGCCGGCCCGGCCGGCAGCACGGCGGTGACCTGGGTGGCCGAGATGGCCGAGATGGTGGCGGCGGCCGACCCGAAGTCGACGGCGGTGGCCTCGAGGAACCCGGTACCGGTGATGGTGACCGTCGTCCCCCCGCTCAGCGGGCCGGCGACGGGGCTGACGGCGCTCACGGTCGGGGCCGCTTGATAGACGAACTGGTCCGGCGCCGAGGTGGCACTGGTCCCGGCCGAGGTGATGACCGTGACCTGGACCATGCCCACGGGCTGGTCCGGAGAGGTGGCCCTGATCCGGGTGGAGGAGACGACCGAGAACGCAGCCGTGACGGTGCCGAAGTCAACTGCGCTGGCCCCGGTGAACCCGGTGCCAGTGATGGTGACCGCCGTGCCGCCCGCGGCCGGCCCCGCCGCCGGGCTCAGCGCGCTCACGGTCGGGGCCGCTTCGAAGCTGAAGTCGTCCGCGGTGGTTATCGTGCTCGTCCCGCTCAACGTGGTGACGGTCACATTGACCGTGCCCGCGGCCTCCGCCGGTGAGACGGCGGTGACCTGGGTGGACGTGTTGACGGTGAAGCTGTTTGCTCCGGTCGAGCCGAAGCTGACCCCGGTGGCGCCGGTGAAGTNNACAGCGGCCCGGACAGCGGGCTGACGGCGGTGACGGTCGGAGCCAGCTCATAGACGAACACGTCGGCGGCGGAGGTGCTGCTCGTCCCGCTCGGCGTGGTGACGGTGACGTCGACCGGGCCCGGCGCGCCGGCCGGAGAGGTGACCGTCACCGAAGTGGCGGAGGCGGACGTGATGGTGCCCGGCGCCGAGCCGAAGTCGACCGCGCTGGCCCCGGTGAACCCGGTGCCGGTGATGGTGACGGCGGTGCCGCCCGCCAGCGGCCCGGCCAGGGGGCTGATCGAGCTGACCGAGGGAGCGGCCTCGTAGGTGAACTGGTCGGCCGGCGGGCTGATGGCGCTCGTCCCCACCGGGGTGGTGACGGTGACGTCGACCGTGCCGCCGGCCAGGTCGGCCGGGGAGGTGGCGGTGACCTGAGAGGACGAACCGACTGAGAAGCTGGTGGCCCCGGTCGAGCCGAAGATGACCGCGCTCGCCCCGGTGAAGCCCGTGCCGGTGATGACGACAGAGGTGCCCCCTGTCAGCGCGCCGGCGATCGGGCTGAGCGCGCTCACCGTTGGCACGGCCTCATAGGTGAACTGGTCGGCGACCGAGGTGGCGCTGGTCCCGATGGGCGTGGTGACGGTGACGTCGACCGTGCCCGCGGGCTCGCTCGGCGAGCTGGCCGTGATATCGCTGGAAGAGACGACGCTGAAGGTCTCGGCGGCCACGGAACCGAAGCTGACGCCGGTGGCGGCGCTGAAATTGGTGCCCGTGATGGTCACCGGCGTGCCTCCCGCCAGGGGCCCGGCACCCGGGCTGACGGAGGTGACGGTGGCCACGTCCTCGTAGGTGTACTGGTCGGCCGGTGGGCTGATGGCGCTGGTGCCGACCGGGGTGGTGACGGTGATGTCGACCGTGCCTGCCCCGGCCGGGGAGGTGGCGGTGACCGACGTCCCCGAGGTGACGGCGTAGGCGGTCGCCGCCGTCGAGCCGAAGCTGACGCCGGTGACATCGGTGAAGTTGGTGCCGGTGATGGTGACCGAGGCGCCTCCCGAGGCCAATCCGGCCAGGGGGCTGACCGAGGTCACCGACGGGACGGCCTCGTAGGCGAACTGGTCAGCAGCCGTCGTGGCGCTGGTCCCGATGGGCGTGGTGACGGTGATGTCGACCGTTCCCGCCGTACCGCCGGGAGAGGTGCCAGGAGAGGTGGCGGTCATTGAGGTGGGCGAGACCACGGTGAACCCGCCCGCGGCCGCCGCCCCGAACTGGACCGAGGTGGCATCGGTGAAATCGGTGCCGCTGATGGAGACAAGGGTGCTCCCCAACGTCGGCCCGGCCACCGGGCTCACCAGATCGACGGTCGGGACGTCTTCGTAGGTGTACTGGTCGGCCGGTGGGCTGATGGCGCTCGTCCCCACCGGGGTGGTGACGGTGACGTCGACCGTCCCCGCCGTACCGGCCGGGGAGATGGCCGTGATCTCGCTGGACGAGGCGACCGAGTAGCTGCTGGCGGCGTTGGTGGTGCCGAACATGACGGCACTGGCGGCGCTAAACCCGGTGCCGGTGATGGTCACCGCGCTGCCCCCGCCGGCCAGCCCCGCCATGGGGCTGAGGGCGGTGACGCTCGGCGTCGCCTCGTAGGCGAACTGGTCTACGGCGGAGCGGGCGCTGGTGCCATTAGGCGTGCTGACCGTGACATCTACGGTGGCTGCTGCGGTCACCAGCGCCGAAGTGGCCCCGATCTGGGTCGAGGAGGCGACGGTGAAGCTTTCCGCGGCAGCGGTACCAAAGCTCACGGCGGTGGCGGCGGTGAAACCGGTGCCGGTGATGGTCAGCGCCGTTCCCCCGCCGAGCGGGCCGGCCAGGGGGCTGATGGTGGTCA
Organism: Acidimicrobiaceae bacterium; assembly: GCA_003166025.1. Classification (GTDB taxonomy): domain Bacteria; phylum Actinomycetota; class Acidimicrobiia; order Acidimicrobiales; family Palsa-688; genus Fen-671. The sequence continues at coordinate 4,562 of PMWT01000017.1, forward strand.
CCGACGGCAACTGCTCATAGGTGAACTGGTCGGCCGGCTGGGCGATGGCGCTCGTGCCCGACGGCGTGGTCACCGTGACGTCGAGCGTCCCGAACCCCGTCGCCACGGGCGAGACGGCGCTGATCTGGCTGGCCGAGCCGACGGTGAAGCTGGCCGCGGCCAGCGTGCCGAAACTGACGGCGTTGGCGTCGGTGAAGTTTGCACCGGACACGACGACGCTGGCGCCGCCGGCCGGCAAACCCGCGGCCGGGCTCACGGTGCTGACCGTGGGCACGTCCTCGTAGGTGAACTGGTCGGCCGGTGGGGCGATGGCGCTCGTCGCCGTGCCCGTGGTGACGGTCACGTCGACCGTGCCGGGCGAGCTCACCGTCGGGGAGGTCGCGGTGATGAGCACGGACGAGACGACGATGACGCCGGTGGCCGCCGCCGAGCCGAAGCTGACCCCGGTGGCCCCGGTGAAGTTGGTACCGGTGATGGAGACCGAGGCCCCGCCCGCCGGCAAACCGGCCGATGGGCTCACGGTGCTGACGGTCGGCCCCGTCTCATAGGTGTACTGGTCGGCCGGCTGGCTGATGGCACTGGTCCCGGTGCTCGTGGTGACGGTCACGTCGACCGTGCCCGCCGGTCCGCCGGGCGAGGTGGCCGTGATCGAGGTGGGCGAGACGACCGAGTAGGTCGTGGCCGTGCCCCCGAAGTCGACCGTACTGGCGCCGGTGAAATTGGTCCCGGTGATGGTGACGGTGGTGGCACCGGCCGGCGGCCCGGCGATCGGGCTGACGGCAGTGACCATCGGGACCGACTCATAGGTGAACTGGTCCGCCGACGAGGTCGTGCTCGTCCCCGAGGGCGTGGTCACGGTGACGTCGACCATGCCTCCGGCCAGGTCGGCCGGGGTGGTGACGGTGACCTGGGTGGCCGACGAGGCGGTGATGGTGGCGGGGGTGGCGCCGAAGTCGACGGCGGTGGCGGCGCTGAAGTTGGTCCCGGTGACGGTCACGGTACTGCCGCCCACGATCGAGCCGGCCACCGGGCTGAGGGCGCTGACCGCCGGCGGGGCCTCGTAGGTGAAGTCGGCCGCCACCGAGGTTGCGCTCGTGCCGCTCGGGGTGACCACGGTGACGTCGACCATGCCTCCGGCCAGGTCGGCCGGGGTGGTGGCGGTGATCGAGGTGGCCGACGAGGCGGTGATGGTGGCGGGGGTGGCGCCGAAGTCGACGGCGCTGAGGTCACCAAAATCGGTCCCGGTGATGGTCACGGTGCTGCCGCCGGCGGGCAGCCCGGCCGCGGGGCTGACCGACGTGACAGACGGGTAGTCCTCATAAGTGAACCGGTCTCCCGAGCTCGGAGCGCTGGTCCCGGCCCGGTTGGTGACGGCGATGTCGACCGGGCCGGCGGGCTCGGCCGGGGAGACGGCCGTAATTTCTGTGGCGGAGATGACCTCGTAGCTGGTGGCGGTGCTCACGCCGAAGGCGACGGCGGTGGCGGCGCTGAAGTTGGTCCCGGTGATGGTGACCGTGGTGCTCCCCGCCGTCAGCCCTGCCACCGGGCTCACCGCGGTGATCGTGGGGGCCGTCTCGTAGGCGAACCGGTCGGCGGCGGAGGTGGCGCTCGTCCCCGCCGGGGTGGTCACGGTGACGTCGACCGTCCCCGCCGCGCCGGCCGGCGCCGTGACGGTGACCTGGGTGGCGGAGGTGGCGGTGATGGTGCCCGGCGCCGTCCCGAAGCTGACGGCGGTGGCGCCCGTGAAGGCGGTGCCGGTGATGGTGACGACCGTCCCCGCCGGCAGCGGGCCGGCCACCGGGCTCACGCCGGTGACGCTCGGGGCCGCCTCGTAAGTGAACTGGTCGGCCGGCGCGTTGATGACGCTCGTGCCCACCGGGGTTACGACGGTGACGTCGACCGTGCCCCCGGCCAGGTCGGCCGGCGAGGTGGCGGCCATCTGGGTGGGCGACATGACCGTGTACCAACCGGCGGCAGTGCCACCGAAGTCCACCGCGCTGGCGACGGTGAACCCGGTCCCGGTAAGGGTCACGGGCGTGGCCCCGGCCGGCAGGCCGGCCACCGGGCTGACGGCGGTGACGGTGGGCGCGGCCTCGTAGGTGAACCGGTCGGCGGCAGAGGTGGCGCTCGTGCCCACCGGGGTTACGACGGTGACGTCGACCGTGCCNNCGGCCAGGTCGGCCGGGGAGGTGGCGGTGATCGAGGTGGGCGAGGTGACCGAGAAGATTGCGGTCGAGCTCGAGCCGAACTCGACCGCAATGGTGCCGGTGAAGTTGGTCCCGGTGATCGTCACCTGGGTAGCCCCGGCCGGCAGGCCGGCTCCCGGGCTGACGGCGGCGACGGTGGGTGCGGCTTCATATGTGTACTGGGCGGCCGGGTTGGCCACGTTCGTCCCCGAAGGCGTGGTCACCGTGATGGCGACCGGGCCCCCGGCCAGGTCGGCCGGGGAGGTGGCGCTGATCGAGGTGGGCGAGGTGACCAAGAAGGTTGCGGCCGGGCTCGAGCCAAACGCGACCGCAGTGGTGCCGGCGAAATTGGTCCCGGTGATGGTCACCGGGGTGGCCCCGGCCGGCAGGCCGGCGTCCGGGCTGAGGGCGGTGATCGTCGGGCCCGACTGGTAGGTGAACACGTCGGAAGTAGAGGAGGGGCTGGTCCCCAGCGGCGTGGTGACGGTGACGTCGACCGCGCCGGCTAGCTCGGGCGGCGAGGTGGCGGTGATCTGGGCGCCCGAGGCCACGGCGTAGGTGGCGGCGGCCACGGAGCCGAAGTCGACGGCGCTGGCGCCGCTGAACCCCGTACCGGTGACGACCACCGTGCTGCCTCCGGCGGGCAGGCCGACGGGTGGGCTAAGACCGGTGACGACAGGCGCCGCCTCGTAAGTGAACTGGTCGGCGGCCGACGTGGCGCTCGTCCCCGAAGGCGTGGTCACGGTGATGTCGACCGTGCCTCCGGCCGGGTCGGCCGGGGCGCTGGCTGTGATGGACGTGGACGACACGACCGAATAGCTGGTGGTGACGGCCGAGCCGAAGTCAAGGGCGCTGGCGCCGGTGAAGTTGGTCCCCGTGATACTGACGGTGCCGCCCCCGCCGGGCACGCCCGCCACCGGGCTGACGGCGGTCACCCTGGGCACCGCCTCGTAGGTGAAATGGTCCGCCGACGAGGTCGTGCTCGTCCCGACGGGCGTGGTCACGGTGATGTCGACCATTCCGGCCGTCTCGGCCGGCGAAGTGGCCGTGATGGACGTGGACGACACGACCGAGTAGGCGGCCGCCCCGGCACCAAACTTGACCGCCGTGGCCGAGGTGTAACCGGTCCCGGTGATGGTGACCGTCGTGCCTCCCGCCAGCGGTGCGGCGACTGGGCTGACGGCGGTGACTCTCGGGTCGCCCTCGTAGGTGAAATGGTCCGCCGAGGACGTGGCGCTCGTGCCCGAAGGCGTGGTCACGGTGATGTCGACCGTGCCTCCGTCCGGGTCGGCCGGGGTGGTGGCGGTGATCGAGGTGGAGGACACGACCGAGTAGACGGCCGGCGTGGTGCCGAAGTCGACGGCGGTGGCGCCCGTGAAGCTGGTCCCGCTGATGCCGAGCGCGCTGCCCCCGGCGGGCACGCCCGCTACCGGGCTGACCGCGGTGACGACCGGCACTCCCTCGTAGGTGTACCGGTCCGCCGACGAGGTCGTGCTGGTCCCCGAGGGCGTGGTCACGGTGATGTCGACCGTGCCACCGGCCAGGTCGGCCGGGGTGGTGGCGGTGACAGAAGTGGCCGACGAGGCGGTGATGGTGGCGGCGGTGGCGCCGAAGTCGACGGCGGTGGCCCCGGCGAACGAGGTCCCGGTGATCGTGACCTGGGCAGCTCCGGCCAGCGGGCCGGACACCGGATTGGCCGAGGTGATGACCGGCGCCGGCGCGTAGCTGAACTGGTCGGCGGCCGACGTGGCGCTCGGCCCGCCCGCATTGGTGACGGTGACGTCGACCGTGCCGGTGAGCTGGGCCGGCGACGTGGCGGTGATCGACGTGGGCGAGACCACGGCGTAGGTGGCCGTGGCGGTGCCGAACTTGACCGCGGTAACGCCGCTGTAGCCGGTGCCGGTGATGGTGACGGTGGTGCCCCCGGCCAGCGGGCCGGACGGCGGGCTGACGGCGGTGACCGCCGGTGCCGCCACATAGGTGAACCCGTCGGCGGCCGAGGTGGCGCTTGTCCCCCCGGGGGTGGTGACGATGACGTCGACCACGCCCACAGTCCCGGCCGGCGAGGTGACGGCCATGTGGGTGGGCGACGTGACCAAGTAGGTGGCTGCCGGGGTGGTGCCGAACATGACCGCGGTGGCCGAGTTGAAGCCGGTGCCGGTGACGGCCAGGGCGGTCCCTCCGGCCAGCGGGCCGGCCAGCGGGCTGACGCCGGAAACCGTCGGCACCGGGGCATAGACGTACTGGTCGGCGGTCGAGACGGTGCTCGTCCCGCTCGGGGTGGTGATGGTGACGTCGACGGTGCCGGCCGCCCCGGACGGCGCCGTGACCGTGACCGAGGTCGCCGACGAGGCCGTTATGGCGGCCAGGGCGCTACCAAACTTCACGGCGCTGGCGGCGCCCAGGTTGGTGCCCGTGATGGTCACTGAGGTGCCGCCCACCAGGGGGCCGGCCGCCGGCGCGATGGCAGTGACGGCGGGCGCCGGTTCGTAGATGAACTGGTCGGCGGGGCTGGTGGCGTTGGTCCCGCCCGGGGTGTTGACGGTGATGTCGACGGTGCCCCCGGCCAGGTCGGCCGGCGAGGTGGCGGTGAGCGAAGTGGACGACACCACCGTGTAGGGGGCGGCGGCCGTGGTGCCGAACATGACGGAGCTGGCCCCGGTGAAGTTGGCACCGGTGATGGTGACCGCGCTGCCCCCGGCGGGCAGGCCGGCCCGCGGGCTGACGCTGGTGACGATCGGCAGTGGGTCGAAGGTGAACTGGTCGGCGGCGCTGGTGGCACTGGACCCGCTCGGGGTGTTGACAGTGATGTCGACGGTGCCCCCGGCCAGGTCGGCCGGCGAGGTGGCGGTGACCGAAGTGGACGAGACGACCGCGTAGTGGGCGGCGGCCGTGGTGCCGAACATGACGGAGCTGGCCCCGGTGAGGTTGGTACCGGTGATGGTGACCACGGTGCCCCCGATGGCGGTGCCGACGGTCGGGCCGACGGCGGTGACGGTCGGGCCCTGCTCATAGCTGAACTGGTCGGCGGTGCTGGTGGAACTGGTGCCACCGGGCGTTGTCACGGTGATGTCGACGGTGCCCACCGGACCGGCCGGGGACGTGACGGTGATGGACGTGGCGCTGGCGACGGCGAAGCTGCCGGTCGTGGTGCCAAACCTTACGGCGCTGACCGCCGTGAAGCCGGTGCCGGTGATAGTGACCGAGGTGAACCCGACGGACAGGCCGGCCACCGGGTTGACGGCGGTGACGGTCGGGGCGGCCATGTACGTGAACTGGTCAGAGGTGCTGGTGGCGCTGGTGGCGCCGGCCGTGGTCACGGTGATGTCGACCGGCCCGGCGCTGAGGTCAGCGGGGGACGTGGCCGTGATCGAGGTGGACGAGTTGACGTTGAAGAC
>PMWT01000046.1 GCA_003166025.1 Acidimicrobiaceae bacterium
TGCCCGCGGCGGGGACCACGAGCATGGTCAAGCGTTCGAGCGGCATGGCCACGTAACCCGTGAGCCAGGGCAGGTCCGCCCCCAGGGAGAGCAGGAGCGCATCGACACCGGCGTGGCCCATGGCCTCTTGGGCCCGCGCCAAACGGGCACCGAACTGGGCCGCCTTCACGCCGCTCCCCCGCTGCCTGGGGCCTGCCCGGCACCCACAGTTACAGGCCCGGCACCACCAGCCTCATGGCGGGNNGGCCGGAGGTACTGGCCGATGGTGACGATGCTGACCCCTATGGCGTGAAGGTCGGACAGGGCTCCCAGTACTTCGTCTTCCTCTTCGCCGAGCCCGAGCATGAGGCCCGACTTCGCCGTTAGCCCAGCAGCGACCGCCCGGGCCAGGACGGCCAGGCTCCGGGTGTAAGAAGCTGACGGCCGTACCGCCCGCTGGAGCCGCGGCACGGTCTCCACATTGTGGTTGAGCACGTCGGGGCGGCGTTCGAAAATCCGTTCCAGGGACACCGGGTCGCCCTTGCAGTCCGAAATGAGGACCTCCACAGCTGTCCCCGGGCACCGCTGACGGATGGCATCGATGGTGGCAGCAAAACCCGATGCCCCACCGTCCTCCAGGTCATCGCGGGCGACACAGGTGATGACTGCATGCGCCAGTCCCAGGTTGGAGACGGCTTCGGCCACGCGCCGGGGCTCGTCCGGGTCGAGGGGCAGTGGCTTGGACGTGTCGACCTGGCAAAAGCCGCATGCCCGGGTGCAGCGGTCGCCGTTGATCATGAAGGTCGCCGTCCCGTCAGCCCAACATTCAAAGATGTTGGGGCACCCGGCTTCTTCACAGACTGTCGCCAGGCCCAGGCTCCTGACCGTTTTGTGCAACGACCGGTACTCGGGCCCCATGTGGGCGTTGGCCCGCAGCCACTCGGGCTTGCGAGCCCCGAGGGCCAACGCGCCGGCCGTCGGCACCCCGGCTTGCGCCAGCCGCCCGAGGAGGCGGACGGGGGTGCCGGTCCCGTCAACCTCCATTCGTGGTGCAGGGCCGCCTGGCTGCACAAGGTCCGTTCGTGCCACAAGCGAAGACGTCACCGAAGGCCCCGGGACGGGCACCGGCGCCGGGCGATGACCTGTCGCATCCTGGCGTTCAACGACGCGGCCCCTCCCCCAGCGCTGGGCGGCCAGGGCGAAGACGGTTTCGACGACGTCGGCCATGCTGGCCGGGCAGCCTTCGGCCGCCATCGAGGTGACCTTTTTGCCCTCGATCCCGCACGGGACGATGTGCCCGAACATCGTCATGTCGGGGCTCACGTTCAGGGCAAAACCGTGCATGGTACGCCGGCGGCTGTGGCGCGCCCCGATGGCGCAGATCTTGCGGGGGTCGGGGCCCGAGGGGTCGACCCAGACACCCGGGAAACCTTCCAGCCGGCCGGCATTGGTGAGGCCGAGGCGGGCCAGGGAGTCGATGACCAACTGTTCGACCTCGTGGACATAGGCCGGAGCCGCGCCCGTCCCCGCCTGGACCGACAGGACCGGGTACCCGACGAGCTGGCCAGGCCCGTGGTAAGTGATGTCGCCGCCACGGTCCACCCAGAGCAGTTCGGCCCCGACGCTTGCCGGGTCGACCAGCATGTGCTCGGCGTGGGCCCGGATCCCCGCCGTGTAGACATGGGGGTGCTCCAAGAGCAACAGCCAGTCGTCAGCGCCGGCACCGGCGGCCCATAATGCCCGCTGGAGCGCATGGGCGTCCCGATAGGCGACTCGGGCACCCAACCAGCGCAACCGAAGGGTGCGCCCCGGGGCCAGCTGGAAATGACCGATGGTGGCAGTAGCCATCTCTGTTACAAACGCTCGATTTCCTAGAGCTCGGAAGCCCAGTCGCGGGTCTGGAGCACGTCGCGCAGCCGGGCCATGAACGCGGCGGCATAAGCGCCGTCGACGGCCCGGTGGTCCCACGACATGACCAGGTTGCCGACCGGGTGAATGGCAATGCCGTCCGAACCGTCGGGCATCTCGACCACCACTGGCCGCTTGCGCACCCCGTCAGTGGAAAGGATGGCCACCTGAGGCTGGTTGATAACCGGGACGGTTATGAAGGTGCCAAAACCACCGGCGTTCGTGAGCGTGAAGGTGCCCCCGGAGATGTCGTCCATGGTCAGGTGTTTGGAGCGAGCCCGAGATGCCAGGGTCGAGATCTCCCGGGCCAGGGCCACCAACCGTTTCTCTTCCGCCCGATGGATGACGGGAACGAGCAGTCCCTCGAAGTCGAGGTCCACGGCGATCCCGAGATTGACCTCACCATGAACTATGAGCTCGTCGTCGCCAACAGAGGAATTGAGGTACGGCCATTCCGTCAGAGCGTCGACGACCGACATGGCGATGAACGGAAGGTAGGTCAGGCTGAAGCCCTCGGCCGTCTTGAAACGGTCTTTCTCGGCGTGGCGCACCCGGTCCACGGCCGAGTAGTCGACCTCGACCGCGATCATGGTGTGAGCCGAAGTCGCCTTCGAGCGGACCATGTGCTCGGCCGTCCGCCGCCTGATGTTGGTGAAGGGGACCACCGTGTCCCGCTCACCGGCCACCGGTACCGGGCCGGCGGGTACGGGCGCCGCCCGCAAGGCCGGCGCACCCTGGCCCGTCGCTGCCGGAGCGCCCGCCACGGCCGGTGCGGGTCGGCCCGAATCCGTACTCGACCCGTTGGAGCCCTGACGCTCGACCGCGGCGAGCACGTCGTCGCGGGTGATCCTGCCTCCCAGCCCGGAGCCGGGGATCGCGGCCGGGTCCAGACCGTGCTCGGATATGAGCCTGCGCACGACCGGCGACAACAGCTTGCTGGGACTGCCCTGGGCCGGGCCACTGGGCGGGCGCTGGTCGGCCGGTCGAGCACCGGGCCGGGCCGGGCCACCCGAAGGGGGTTTGGCCGGCACCGGCGCGACTTGGCCGCGGCGGGCACGACCGTCCGCACCCATGTCGTCGGTCTCGAGGCTATCTGTCTCCGCACCGGCGGTCTCGGCCACGCCGGTCNNGGTCTCGGGGCCGGCGGTCTCGGCCACAGCGGTCCTCGTGCTGGGCGGAGCGTCGGCCGCACCGTTCGCCGCCTTGCCGGCGGGGGCCCCGATCACCGCCAGCTTGACGCCGACCGAGACCGTCTCGCCTTCCTGGACGAGGATCTCGGTGACAGTCCCGCTGGTGGGCGAGGGCACCTCGGAGTCGACCTTGTCCGTCGAGACCTCAAAGAGGACCTCGTCTTCGGCGACGGTCTCGCCCACCTGCTTGTGCCACTTGGTGATGGTGCCCTCGGTGACGGTCTCACCGAGTTGAGGCATCGTTATGTCAGCCAACGTGAAGACCTCTTCCGGCCAGGGCGAGCATTGTCTCGCCGAAAACTTCGGACAATGATGGGTGCGGTTGGACGAACTGGGCCACCTCTTCGGCCGTGGCCTCCCAGTTGACGGCCAGGTAACCCTGGCCTATCTGCTCGGTCACCCAGGGGCCGACCATATGCACCCCGAGCAGGCGACCGGCCGACCCGTCGGGCAACTTCTCCGCTATCAATTTCACCAGGCCTTCGGTGTCGCCGATGATGGCAGCCCGTCCGTTGCCCACGAACGGGTCCTTCTTGGTCACTACTTCGTAACCGGCTTGTCGGGCCGCTTCTTCGGAGTAACCGGCAAAGGCCACCTCCGGGAAGGTGTACACGCACCAGGGGACACGGCTGTAGTCGATGGGCATGGCCTGGCGGCCCAGCAACTGGTCGATCACGACCATGGCTTCGGCGAAACCGACGTGGGCCAAGCCCGGCGTGGCGACGAGGTCGCCCACCGCCCAGACACCTTCCTCGCTCGTCTGCATCCACTCGTCGACCTTCACGAAACCACGCTCATCGACTTCGACGCCCGACCCGGGGGCAAGCAGCCCGTCACTGTAGGGCCGGCGGCCCACCGACACCACGACCGCCTGGACCTCGATGCTCTCGACTTCGCCCTCGCCCGCGGTGGCGGGCGCAAACTTCACCTGGGTCGACTTGCCGTCCTCGGACGGAGTGTGCCCTTTCACCATCACCCCGGTCCTTATGTCGATGCCCCGCCGGGTAAAGGACTTGACCACGACGTTGGTCACGTCGCTGTCGACGCCCGGCAGGATGCTGGGCAGGGCCTCGAGGACGGTTACCCGAGTGCCCATGTCCGCCAGCATGGAGGCGAACTCGCACCCAATGGCCCCCCCGCCGATCACCGCGGCCGACTCGGGCAGCTGTTCGAGGTCCAGGACCTCGTCGCTCGTGAGCACGAAGCGCCCGTCCAAGCCGAAGCCGGGGATGGTCCGCGGCACCGACCCGGCCGCCAGGATTATGGCCGGCGCCTTGAGCTCAGTGACCGCGCCGCCTGCACCTTCGACCCGCACCACGCGTCCCGCTGCCAGCGCGCCCGCCCCTGCAAAAGTCGTGACCTTGCACCGCTTGAGCAGGCCCTGGAGGCCCTTGTGCTGTTGGTCGATCACCTTGCGTTTGCGAGCCTGGGTGGCGGAGAAGTCGACAGTCCAGCCGTCGACACCGATGCCGTACTCCTTGGCACCCCTTACGGTCCGGTAGACGGCCGCCGTCTCGAGGAGCTCTTTGGCCGGGATGCACCCACGGTGCAGGCAGGTACCGCCCACTTTTTCCTTCTCGACCAGCGCGATGCGCAGGCCAGCGCGCCCGCCGTAAAGGGCGGCGGCGTAACCGGCCGGCCCTCCGCCGACAACCACGACATCAAATGACTGCGCCTCCACAGGCTCGGCCGTAGGGACCACCACCTTTCTCACCCTCAGAGTATGCTCGCCGGCCTCGTTGGTGGCCCAACCGTGCCTCCTGGTGCATCTCCTTGGACCTCGACAAAGCCAGGGCCCCGCCGCTGCCTTTCCCGCCGCGGCCCGGGATGGCAAGCTCAAGGGCGAGATGCTCGCGCCCGACCTCGCCGACGCTGACCGGCCTTTTTGGCGCCGAGCAACGCTGAGGTCCAAGTTCAACTACACGTTGAGGGCCGTACTGGCCTCCCTCCTCCTGGCGGCTTGTGGCGCCGGCCGCTCGAGCGCCCCCGCCACGCCTGCGGCCAAAGGTCCGGCGAGACCGCTGGAGGTCGTGGTCTCCGCCTACCCTCTGGCCGTCCTGGTGAGCTACCTGGGGGGCAAATGGGTCAAGGTCGTCGACCTGGCGGCTCCCGGGGAAGCGCCCCAAGACCTCTCCCTGCGCCCTGACCAGCTTGCACTGGTTCGCGCCGCCCCGCTCGTGGTCGACGTCGGCGACGGTTACCAACCCAGCGTCGAAACGGCGGCGCGCTCGGCTCACCGGCACCTCTCCCTGCTCCCCGCGGTGTCGTCGACCGCACAGCCGTACGAGTTCTGGCTCGACCCGGCGCTGATGAGCAAGGCCGCCGCTCTCGTCGCCGCCGCATTGACCACCGCCGACGTAGGCGCCAAACGACAGTTCGATGACGCCTCGCAGGACTTTCAGTCCGTAGTCGGCTCCATTGAATCGGACCTGGAGAGCACCTTTTCGGACTGTACCCGTCAGGTGTTCGTCACCGCCGACGGGGCGTTCAAGCGCTTCGCCACCAGCTTCGGCCTCACCGACGTCGACGTGGCCGGCATGGGCCCGCAAAGGGCGGCCGCGCTGGTGAAACAGGACTCGCTCCCCGATGTTTTCAGCGAGGCGGGTACCCCCACCGGGGCCCTGGACAAGGTCGCACGGTTGGCGGGCGTGGGCGTGAAAAGCTTGGACCCCATGGAGGTCGTGCCCGCGCCGAACAGTACCGCCCCTCGCACCTACTTCGCCATCATGGAAGAAGATCTGACGGCGCTGGAAGTCCCACTCGCGTGCGACACGACGGACACCTACTAGCAGGCCGGGCCCCGACGCTCCCGGGGCTGTTTTGAGGACCCGCTTCGACCAGCCCATTGCGGCCAGCGCAGAGGCGGCCCAGGCCGCGTTCCTGGATCCCGGCTTCTATGCGACCCTCGGGGAGCTGCCGGGGATCTCGGCGCCAGAAGTGCGCTCCTGCTCCAGCCCGTCGCCCGGGCACGCCCGGGTCGTGCTCGGCTACCGGTTCGCCGGCACCCTCAACGGGCCGGCCCGCAGACTGCTCGACCCAGCCAAGCTGACCTGGGCCCAGGTGACCGATGTGGACCTGACGTCCAGGCGTACGCAGGTCGAGATGGTCCCGGACAACTACTCGGGCCTGTTCAGCTTCAAGGGCTGGTACGAGCTGCGTGACGAAGCTGACGGGCGTAGCACCCAACATTTCGAGGGCGACCTGCGCGTCCACCTCCCCTTGCTCGGCCCCCTGGCCGAGCGGGCCATCGCCGGAGGGATCCGTGACAACCTGGCCGCTACAGCTCGGCTCATCGAGCGCTACGTGGCCGGAGCAAACGAAGGTGCGAAAGGCGGCCCCGGTGCCTGAGGATCTGGCCGGCGCTCTGGCCGGTGCCGTGGCTGCCTGGCCGGGTGCCGGGGCGGCCGGGGTGGTGTCCAGGAACGGCGTCGAAGCGACGGCTGGGCGAACCGAGCGGTCCTTCCCGTGGGCTTCGGTCACCAAGCTGCTCGTCGCCCTGTCCTGCCTGGTGGCCTGGGAAGAGGGGACGGTAGACCTGGACGACCCCGTCGGGCCCCCCGGCTCGACCCTGGGCCACCTGCTGGCCCACGCCTCCGGCCTGCCTTTCGAGGGGGGGCAGCCGGTGGCGCCGCCCGGCCGCCGGCGCATCTATTCCAACTCCGGCATAGAGCGGGCGGCCGAGCACCTGGAGGCCCGGTCCGGTATGCATTTCGGCGATTACCTGCAGGTCGGTGTGCTCAGCCCGTTGAGCATGAACGGGACCCTCTTCGAGGGGTCGCCGGCCCACGGGGCCAGCGGGCCACTTGTCGACCTGCTGGCGCTGGCCGGAGAGCTTGTCTCGCCCACCTTGATCAGCGCCACGACCTGGCAGGTCGCCACCAGCGTCGCCTGGCCCGGCCTGTCCGGCGTGCTCCCCGGCTACGGCCGCCAGGACCCCTGCGACTGGGGCCTGGGCCCCGAGATCCGCGGCCACAAGTCCCCGCATTGGACAGGCGCCCGCAACTCGCCCTCGACGTTCGGCCATTTCGGCCAGTCAGGTTCGTTGCTCTGGGTCGACCCCGACGCCGGTGTCGCCCTGGCCGGCCTCAGCGGGGAAAACTTCGGGCCATGGGCCAAGGCGTCCTGGCCAGCGCTGTCCGACGTCGTCGTCGCCTACGCCACAAGCCGGGACCGGACGGGACCGGCCTGATTTACAGAGCCGGC
>PMWT01000095.1 GCA_003166025.1 Acidimicrobiaceae bacterium
TTGCTCTCGCCCGCCCGCCTGCCCCGGGCCCTGCAGTCTGTATGGGCGCAACGGGGCCTGGGCGCCGCCCTGGCCCGGGCGATGGGCCCCAAGGCCCTCGGCCCGGCCGCGGCGTCCCGCAGCTGCGCCGAGGCGGTCCAAGACGGCCGGGTCGTTTATGCCGACCACCCGGACCTGGGGGTGGTCCCCGCCTCCAACATGAAACTCCTCACGGCCACCGCCCTGCTCGACAAGCTGGGCCCGTCGTACAGGTTCACGACCCGGGTCGAGGCTCTCGGCGGGCCCGTGGACGGCGTTGTCCATGGCGACCTTTATTTCGTCGGGGGCGGCGACCCGCTGCTACGCCTGCCGAGCTATGCGAGCTCCGTTCCCGACGGCGCCGGCGTGTACACGAATGTCAACGACCTGGTGACAGCCATGAAAGCGGCGGGAGTTCGGGAGGTTACCGGCGGCGTGGTGGGCGACGAGTCCAGGTACGACTCGGTCCGGTCGGTCGCCGGTTGGCCCGCCCAGTACGGCGAGCAAGGCGATGTCGGCCCCTTGTCGGCACTAGGGATAGACGACGGGTTCGCCACGGCCGGTGCGCCGGTGCCCGACAGCCTCCCGCCTCCGGTCCAGTCGGCCGGCCTGCTGATCAAGTTGCTTCGCGCCGGCGGCATAGGGATGGACGGCGGCGCCACGTCGGGCACGGCGCCGGCCGGGGCCACGGTGGTGGCCGACGTCGTCTCGCCCCCTCTCGGCACCGAGCTGGGGGAGATCCTGAAAGAAAGCGACAACACCGCCATGGAGCTGTTGACCAAGGAGCTGGGCCTGAAGCAGCGGGGGAGCGGGACGACGGCCGCCGGGTTGGAGGCGGTACGGGCCGACCTGGCCGCCGACGGTTTCCCGCTCCGCGGCTTCGTCAACGAGGACGGCAGCGGTCTGTCCCGGGCGGACCGGGTCACTTGTTCCCTGCTGGTCGACGTGCTCGAACGGGCCGGGCCCTACGGCCTCTTGGTCCGCGACCTGCCCGTGGCGGGGCGGTCCGGCACCCTGGTCGACGAGCTCAAGGGGACCGTGGCGGCCGGGCGCGTCCATGCCAAGACAGGGACCCTCGACGGCGTCAAGGCGCTCTCGGGTTGGGCGCTCCCCGCGACTGGGCAGGGCGACGTCAACCCGGCCCTGGCCGCTCCCGTGGTGTTCGCCACCGTCCTAAATGCTTTGGCGCCGACCCTGCCCAACCCCTCGGACACCCCCGCCGGCCTTACCGACCAGGTCGCCTTGGACGTCGCCGAGTACCCCCGAGCGCCGGCGTTGTCCCAGTTCGAGCCGGGCTAACTNNCTAACTCCCAGTTCGGGCCGGGCGGGAAAGCGAGGCGTGCGTTTACCCCCCACGACCGGTTAGCTTCTATGCGATGCCTGGTCGAAGCGGTGTGAGCGGCACGAAGGACGGCTTCGCCGAGTTCGTCCAGCTCGTCCTCGCCTACGCCAAGCAGGAGACGGTCGACCCTGTCGTAAAGCAGGCCAAGACCGTGGGCAAGGGCGTGGCCGGGGCGGCGCTGCTGGCCCTCGGGACCGTGCTCCTGGCCATCGGCTTCGTGCGGGCGCTGCAGACCGAGTTCGGCGGCGGCACCGGCGTTGCCAGCGGATGGTTTGCTTACGCCCCCTTGGCTCAGAAGGTGTACTTACCCCGGGGGGTGGGCATCCGGGCTCCGGCCAACACCTACCCTTACGGCGTCGGCGCTCACCTGTCTGGTGACTGGTCATGGGTGCCGTACATGGGAGGCGCCTTGTTCTGCCTGGCGGTCGCCGGTTTCTGCGTCTTGCGGATCATCAAGGGGACGAGCCGATGAGCCCCCGCCGCATCCCCGGGGCCCGGGCTGACGTGAGCGGCAGCGGCCCGGACGGCCGCATCACGCCCGACGACATCAGGGCCAAGGCGCAGGAACTGGCCGGAGGGGTCGAGAACCAGGTGCAGTCGGCCCGCCCGCTGCTCATGTACGCCGCCGTCGGTGGGGCGGTACTCGTCACCCTGGCGGCCTTCTGGCTGGGCCGGCGCAGCGGTCGGCGGCGCTCGACCGTCGTAGAGATAAGACGCGGATAGGCCATGGGGAGCCTGCTCTCCTGGGCGGTGCGTAAAGGGCTACGGCGAGGGGTGCTCGGGGGAGAGAGGCCTTGGCTGGTGCTGGGCGCGGTGGCCCTCTTGGCCCAGCTGGCCCTCAAGGTGTTGAACAAGCAGCCCGAAGTCGTCTTTTCTGAAAAGTTGGAAAAGGGTGAGCAGCTCATCATCACCCACCGAGATCCCAGCGGCCACAATGGGCGGCGTGAAGGTCCTACTGCGCAACCCTAAGCGCGAGGTTGATGTCCCGGGCCCCGTGGCCGTGGTCGCCCTGCTGGACCAGCTCGGCTATCGACGTGAAGGGGTCCTGGTCATTGTGGACGGCACCCTGGTGACAGGGGACGCCACTATTGCCGAGGGCTCTACGGTCGAGGTCCGCCCCGTCGTCTCGGGAGGCGCGGGGTGAGGTGCCGGGTATGCCGCAAGCCCGCCGTCATCGACGTGCGCCGGCATAACGCCGGTTTTTGCCCCGACTGCTTTTTCGACCACTGCCGCCACCAGGTGGAAAGAGCCATCGCCGACCACGCCATGATCGCCACTGGCGAACGCGTGCTGGTGGCCGTGTCGGGCGGTAAGGACTCTTTGGCCTTATGGGATCTGCTCCTGGAGCTGGGCCACCGAGCCGACGGCCTCTATATCGGTTTGGGGATCGAGGGCTACAGCGAGCCGTCGGGGGAGTACGCCCGGAGTTTCGCCGCCCGCCGCGGCGTCCACCTGGTGGAGGTCGACCTCCCGTCCGACTACGGCTTCGACGTCCGTAGCGGCGCCGCGGCGTCCCGCCGGGCCCCCTGCTCGGCGTGCGGGCTCTCCAAGCGCCATATCTTCGACCGCGCCACCCTCGAGGGCGGCTACGACGTCGTGGCCACCGGCCACAACCTCGACGACGAGGCGGCCGTGCTGCTCGGCAACGTGCTGCGGTGGGACCTGGCCTACCTGGCCCGCCAGCGCCCCGTCCTGCCCGGAGGTGAAGGGTTCCCCCGCAAAGTCAAGCCTCTGGTCCGCCTCGGCGAGCGGGAGACGGCCGCGTACTGCGTGCTGCGGGGCATCGACTACCAGGTGGAAGAGTGCCCTATGGCCGTCGGCAACAAGCACCTGGGCTACAAGGACGCCCTCAACGCCATCGAGGAGCGCTCACCCGGTACCAAGGCCACGTTTTACGTCGGGTTCTTGGAGCGGGCCAGCGAGCTGGTCGCTCACGTCGGCGAGCACGAACGCGAGGGGCTTCATCCCTGTCCCGGCTGCGGGGCGCCGACTACGGCCCCCTCTTGCGCCTTCTGCCGTCTGGTGGCCCGGGCCGGGGACCAGCGCCGGCAGCGCATCCCCCTCGACCAGCCGGTTAGCGCGTCATGAGCTCAGGCCAGCGGCCCTTCGAGGCCGGCGAGCGGGTCCTGCTGTTCGACGCCAAGGGCCGCCGCTATCTCGTGACCCTGGAGGCAGGGGGCGAGTTCCACACCCACGCCGGCATCGTCGCCCACGACTCGCTGCTGGGCCAGGAGGAAGGCACCACGGCCCGGTCGAACCGGGGCGCCCGCTATATAGCCGTGCGCCCGACACTGGCCGAAGTGGTGTTGAAGATGCCGCGCGGCGCCCAGGTGATCTATCCCAAAGACCTGGGCCCGATCCTGGTCATGGCGGACATCTTTCCCGGCGCTCGTGTCCTGGAGGCGGGCCTGGGCTCGGGGGCACTGTCGATGACGCTGTTGCGGGCCGGCGCCCGGGTGACTGGTTACGAGCTGCGCCCCGATTTCGCCGCCCGAGCGGTAGCCAACGTGACGGGTTTCCTGGGCCCCTCGGTGCTCGAGCGTTACCTGGTCGAGGTGCGCGACGTCTACGAGGGCATTGCCGAAAAAGGCCTGGACCGGGTGGTCCTGGACCTGCCCGAGCCATGGCGCGCCGTCGAGCACGCGGCCGAGGCCCTCCGGCCGGGGGGGATCATCGTTTCTTACCTACCGTCGATTTCCCAGGTGACCACGTTGCGCGAGGCGCTCACCGGCAGCGGTTTCGCCATGGCCGAGACCATCGAGGTCCTACAGCGTTCCTGGCACATCGAGGGCCAATCCGTGCGCCCCGACCACCGGATGGTGGGGCACACCGGTTTTCTGACCGGGGCCAGGCTCATGGCCGTCACGTCGTGAACGCGTTCGGCTCGTGAACGGGTTCGACTACGGGATCATCGCCCTGGCCGTCCTGGCCGCCTTCGGCGGGTGGCGGATGGGGTTCCTCGCCCGCGTCTTTTCGTGGGTGGGGATGGGCGCGGGCCTCTACCTGGCGGTGCGGTTCCTGCCCGACGTGGTCAATTTCTTCAACCTGTCGGGCTCCGTGGCCCGGGTGGCGCTAGCCGTAGCCGTGCTCCTGGCCGGCGCCTTCATCGGCCAGGGCCTAGGGCTCATGGTGGGCTCGCGGTTGCACGCGGTCCTACCCTTCGGGGGGATAAGGACGCTCGACCGCGCCGTGGGCTCGTTGTTGGGTGTCGTCGGGATCTTCGCTGTGCTGTGGCTCCTGGCCCCCTCCCTGGCCGCCGTGCCCGGTCCCGTGTCGGAGCTGACCACCGGCTCGGTCATCGCCCGTTGGGTCACCAACGAGGCGCGGGCCGCCGGGCTCAGCCCTCCCAACACGCTCCAGGCGTTGCGGCGCCTGGTGGGGGAGAACGGCGCCCCCCAGGTCTTCACTGCGTTCGGCCCGAGCGAGAACGCCGGGGACCCGCCGGTTACGGACCCGTTGGACCAGACGGTGCTGACCACGGCCGAAGCGTCCACCGTCAAGGTGAAGGGAGCCGCCTGCGGGCTCTACCAAGAGGGCAGCGGCTGGACCGTTGCTGCCAACCTGGTCGTGACCAATGCCCATGTGGTGGCCGGGGAGCCTCCGGGCCAGACGTCGGTGCTACTGCCCGGCGGGGCCACCAAGCCGGCCACGGTCGTCGTTTACAACCCCGACGTCGACCTGGCCCTGCTCTACGTGCCCGGTCTGGGCGAGACGCCCCTGAAGCTCGGGTCGGGGGCACGGGGGCTGGCGGGGGCTGTGCTCGGGCACCCCAACGGCCAGGACGCTCTGGCTGTCCAGCCCGCCTCGATAGCAACCGAGGTCACGGCGCTCGGCGAGGATCTCTACGACACCCGCAACACCCAGCGCAACGTCTTCGTGCTCGCCGCCAAGTTGACCTACGGCGACTCCGGGGCTCCTCTGGTCGACACGCAGGGCGACGTTGTCGGCATCGCGTTCGCCATCGCCCCCGACCGGTCCACCACCGCGTACGCGCTCAGCTCCTCAGAGCTACGCCCGCTCCTGGACGAACCGCGCTCGGCCGCCGTGAGCACCGAGGCCTGCCTTAACGACTGACGACTACTCCTCGATGAATATGCACTCGCCCGGGCACTCCTCGGCCGATTCCCGGGTGGCGTCCTCCATGTCCTCGGGCACCAACGCCAAACCGGCGTGCCCACCCGGCTCGTTGAAGATCTTGTCGCCCTCTTTGACGTAGGACAGGCCGTCGTCCAACAGGGTGAAGACGGCCGGGGCGATCTCTTCGCACAGGCCGTCACCAGTGCAAAGATCCTGGTCGATCCAGACCTTCATTCGTTTAGGTTCCCTTTGTCATAGTCGAACTGGCGTACTCAGTAACCAAGGTACCGGCGACCAGGAGCAAGTGTCAATCACCCTCGCGCCGGGGACAGGTGCCGGCCGGGCATACGCCCAGAGCGGGGACAAGCGCAGTATCGTCAGGAAAACGGGAGGTGGTCCGGATGGCTGAGCAGAACGAGCACGAAACCTATGGCGGTGGCGAGGACAAGAGGAGGGCCGAACTTCAAGCCGAAGCCGGTTCTCTGGAGTCGCAGGTAGCTGCTCTGGAGGAGGAGGTGGCTCTGCTGCGGCGGCGACTGGCTGATGCGCCCAAGCGGGTGCGGACGCTGGAAGAGCGTCTCTTGGAGACCAAGGGCCAATTGCAACAGGCCCTCTCGCAGAACGAGCGCCTGACCTACACCCTGCGTGAGGCCCGCGAGCACATCGCCTCCCTCCGCGAGGAGGTGGACAAGCTCACCCAACCTCCGTCCGCTTATGGGACGTTCCTGAGCCGCAACGACGACGGCACCGCCGACGTCTTTTCGGGCGGCCGCAAGATGCGCGTCGCCCTCCACCCGGCCCTGGGGTCCGACGACCTCCAGCGCGGCCACGAAGTGGTGCTCAACGAGTCCCTCAGCGTCGTCATGGCCCGCGGCTCCGACCTGTCGGGCGAAGTCGTCACCATGAAGGTCGTCCTCGACGACGGCCACCGGGCCATTGTCGTCGGCCGCGGAGACGAAGAGAGGGTCGTGGAGCTGGCCGAGGCCATGATCGGGGAAAAGCTCCGGGCCGGCGACTCGGTGCTCATGGACGCCCGCTCCGGCCTCCTCCTCGAGAAGCTGCCCCGGCCCGAGGTCGAGGAGCTCGTCTTGGAAGAGGTCCCCGATATCTCCTACGAGGACGTCGGCGGGCTCGACTCCCAGATCGAGCAGATAACCGACGCTGTCGAGCTGCCCTTCCTCTACCGGGACCTTTTCTCCGAGCACAAGCTGCCCGCGCCCAAGGGAGTCCTGCTCTATGGCCCCCCCGGTTGTGGCAAGACCCTCATTGCCAAGGCTGTGGCCAATTCGCTGGCCAAGAAGGTGGCCGAGCGCTCAGGCGACGGCGCGGCGCGGAGCTATTTCCTCAACATCAAGGGCCCTGAGCTCCTCAACAAGTACGTGGGGGAGACCGAGCGCCAGATCCGGCTGGTTTTCCAGCGCGCCCGGGAGAAAGGCGAGGAGGGGGTCCCGGTCATCGTTTTCTTCGACGAGATGGACTCGCTGTTCCGCACCCGCGGCAGCGGCATATCGTCCGACGTGGAATCCACCATCGTGCCCCAGTTGTTGGCCGAGATCGACGGTGTCGAGGCCCTCAAGAACGTCATCGTCATAGGTGCCTCCAACCGGGAGGACCTCATCGACCCCGCCATCCTGCGGCCCGGCCGCCTGGACGTGAAGATCAAGATCGAGCGGCCGAACGAAACGTCGGCGGCGCAGATTTTTTCCCGCTACCTCACCTCCTCGCTGCCTCTGGACGAGGACGAAGTGCGCACCCTGGGCGGCGGTGACAGGGACAAGACGGTCCGGCTCATGATCGAGAGCACCGTGGAAGAGATGTACAGGGACGACGAGGCGAACCAGTTCCTCGAGGTCACCTACCAGAACGGTGACAAGGAGATCATGTACTACAAGGATTTCGCCTCTGGGGCCATGATCGAGAACATCGTCCGCAGGGCCAAGAAACTGTCCATAAAGCGCCAGATCGCCAGGGAAGGCAAGGGCATAAGGACCCAGGACCTGATCGACTCCATCAAACAGGAGTACAAGGAGCACGAGGACCTGCCCAATACGACCAACCCGGACGACTGGGCCAAGATCTCGGGCAAGAAGGGCGAGCGCATCGTCTACATCCGCACGATCACCTCCCAGGGCGACCAGACCAAGGGCGGCCGCTCCATCGAGCGGGTCGCAACGGGCCAGTACCTCTAGGCCCTCTTGGCCATAGGAGCCCGTTGCGCTCCCAGGCGGGGTAACGTCGGCGCGTGGCCATAGTTAAGGTCCTCGGCATAGAGACCGAGTACGGGATCATCGTCAGAGGTGGTGGCGAGCCGAACCCCATCGCGGCCTCGTCGGCGCTGATCAATGCCTACGTGGCCTCGCTGGCCAGGCGCATCGACTGGGATTTCCAGGACGAGTCGCCGGCCCGCGACGCCCGGGGCTTCGTACGGGAGCAGCCCACGGCCCCCGAGATCGAGACCCACCTCGTAAACGCCGTGCTCACCAACGGCGCCCGCTACTACGTCGACCACGCCCATCCCGAGTACTCCGGGCCCGAATGCTCGACGGCCTGGGAGGCGGTCCTTTACGACAAGGCCGGCGAGGCCATCCTGGCCCGCTCAGTGGAGGCGGCGGCCCGGCTCCTGCCACCGGGCCAGCAGATCAGCGTCTACAAGAACAACTCCGACGGCAAGGGCAATTCGTACGGTTCGCACGAGAACTACCTGATGGACCGGGCCGTGCCTTTCTCCCGGGTCGTCCAGCATGCCATACCTCACTTCGTGACCCGCCAGATCTTCACCGGCGCCGGAAAGGTGGGGGCGGAGGCGCCGGGGGCCGAGCACGTCGAGTTCCAGATCACCCAACGGGCCGATTTCTTCGAAGAGGAGGTCGGTCTCGAGACCACCCTGAAGCGGCCGATCGTGAACACCCGCGACGAGCCCCACTGCGACGCCCAGAAGTACCGGCGGCTGCACGTCATCCTGGGCGACGCCAACCTTTCCGAGCTGGCCGATTTCTTGAAGGTCGGCACCACCGCCATCGTCTTGGCCATGATCGAGGACGATTGGTTCGCGCGCCATGGCCGGGAGTACTCCCTTGTGGCGCCGGTGCGGGCCATGCGCCAGGTCTCCTACGACCTGACCCTGTCCCAGCCCCTTCTGCTGGCCAACGGCCGGCGCATGACCGCCCTCGAAGTGCAGTGGGAGCACCTCGACCTGGCCCGCAAGTACGCCGAAGACGTCGGCCTGGCCCCCGTAGGCGGCGATGAGGTGGGCCACGACATCCTGCGCCGCTGGGAGGAGGTCCTGTCAGTCCTTGAATCAAACCCCATGGCCCTGGCCAATAGGCTGGACTGGGTGGCCAAGTACAGGATGGTGAGCGGTTACCGGGAACGCCACGACCTGGGCTGGCGGGACCCGAAGCTGCTGGCGATGGACCTGCAATATCATGACGTGCGCCCAGAGCGTTCCTTGTACGCTCGGGCGGGGATGGAGCGGCTCCTGGCTCCCGCTGCTGTCGAGCAGGCCATGACCGAGCCACCTACCACCACCAGGGCATATTTCCGGGGCCGGTGCCTCCAGCGCTGGCCGCAGGCCATTGCCGCGGCCAACTGGGACTCACTGGTGTTCGACCTTGGCCACGACCCCCTGCGGAGGGTCCCGATGATGGAGCCACTCAGAGGTACGGCGGCTCATGTCGATGAGTTACTTGCACGGTGCAACACTCCGGCGGAACTGCTGGAGCAGCTGGGCTCTTAGGAGGGACGACGGTATGACTGAGAAAGACATGCGGCATGGCTGAAAGAGAGCAGATAAAAAAGCAGGCGCCTTCGCGTGCGGAGCCGGAACAGGTCGAAGAGGTCCCGGCCAGCTCCAAGCGCGGTGAGGAACTGAAGGCCGAACTGGACGACCTGCTGGACGAGATCGACGAGGTGCTCGAGGACAATGCCGAGGAGTTCGTGAAGTCGTACGTGCAAAAAGGTGGCCAGTGACCCTTCCCGTCTTCGCTCCGGGCCAGGACCCGGGGCCCAACTTCAACGAGGTCGTCCGCCGGCTGGGCCTGTCGCCCTTCGCCGGCGGCGGCCCGGCGGCCGGGCCACCGCCTTTCGATGTGGCCCACGGCACGACGATCTGTGCCGTCCGCTACGCGGACGGGGTGGTCATGGCGGGCGACCGCAGGGCCACAGCGGGTTCGGCCATCGCCCACCGCACGATGGAAAAGGTCCACCCGGCCGACACCCACAGCGGGGTGGCCATTGCCGGCGCCGCCGGGCCGGCCATGGAGATGGTCAAGCTCTTCCAGCTCCAGCTCGAGCACTACGAGAAGGTGGAAGGACAGGCGTTGAGCCTGGAGGGCAAGGCCAACCAGCTGTCCCAGATGGTGAGGGGCAACCTGGGCATGGCCATGCAGGGCTTTGTGGTGGTGCCCCTCTTCGCCGGTTACGACCTGCGCCGGGCCAAGGGGCGCATCTACACCTACGACCCGACCGGCGGCCGCTACGAAGAGACGGAGTACCACGCCGACGGGTCCGGGGGGCGTGACGCCCGTACGACGATAAAGCTCGGCTTCCGGGAGGCCATGTCCCGTAAAGAGGGCATCGAACTGTGCGTGCGGGCCCTGTGGCAAGCCGCCGACGAGGACTCGGCCACAGGAGGCCCGGACGTGGTCCGGGGCATCTACCCGACGGTGGCGACCATCACCGCGGCGGGCTTCGAGCCGGTGCCGGAGGTGGAGGTGGCGGCCGCCTTCGAACGGGTGATCGCCACGCTGAGCTCAGCCGAAGTCAACCGTCCCGCCCGCCCGACCGGCGCGGCCGCGAGCAGGAAGGCCAAGCGCTCATGACGATGCCCTTCTACGTCGCGCCCGAGCAGTTCATGAAGGACAAGGCGGACTTCGCCCGCAAGAACATCGCCCGCGGCCGGCCCTTGGTGGCCACCGTCTACGCCAGGGGCGTGCTCATCTGCTCGGAGAACCCGTCGCGCTCGCTCCACAAGGTGAGCGAGATCTACGACCGCATCGCCTTCGCCGGCGTCGGCAAGTACAACGAGTTCGACCAGTTGCGGGTCTCGGGGGTCCAGCACGCCGATATTAAGGGCTACCAGTTCAGCCGGGAGGACGTCGACGCCCGCTCGCTGGCCAATCTGTACGCCCGCTACATGGGCAACGTCTTCACCCACGAAATGAAACCTCTGGAGGTTGAGATACTCGTCGCCGAGGTGGGGCCCAACCCTGGCGAAGACCAGATCTTCCACATCCTCTACGACGGCACCGTCGTAGACGAGGACCGGTTCACTGCTCTGGGGGGCGAGGCGGAGGCCATAACCGGCCGCTTGGCCCGGGCCTACCGGGCCGACTGGCCCCTGGCCGAGGCTCTGACAGCTTCCGTCAGCGCCCTGAAGGGGCAGGAACGTCAGCTGTCGCCACACGAGCTCGAAGTGGCCGTACTGGACCGGGGCAACGGGCGGCGGGCCTTCCGCCGAGTGCTGGAGGCCGAGGTCTCCGAGCTCCTGTCCGGCGAGCGGCCCCGCCGTCGGGGTAGCAAGGACGCCGCCGACCAGTCAGGAGCGCCTGAACCCTCAGCGCCTGAGCCTTCATCGACCGAGACCGTTTAGCCGAAACCGTTTAGGCCGAGAGACGGTTATGGGCGGGGAAGCGGCCCTGGTCCTCTAAGCCCCCCGGCTGCCACTGGGCGTGGTCGCTACTGCCCAATGAAGTGGGCCACGACGGGCGCGCCCGCCACCAGGAGGGCTGCCACCGCGGCGGCGGCGCGCTTCCACGGCGAGCCCCAGCGCCGGGCCCTGGGACGGCCGGGGTCGTCGTGGACAACCAGGATGTCGTCGCCACCCGCGATCACGTACGGCCCCGCGGCGGCGTTGAGAGAGCCGCGTTGGCGTTCGGAGAAGGCGGCTTCGACCTCGTCAGCCAGGAGCAATGCCGCCGCCAGTTCTGCCTGCTCCTCTTCCACGAGCACCGACACGGCCCCAAAGGGGTAGGGGCCGGACACGTTGCCCTGCAGGTGGGTGACGATACCTTCGCAGCCGAGCCGGGCGGCCAACACCTTGGCGTGCCAGTCGTCGGGGACAGTGCGCAGGTGCACCATACGCAGCCCTTGGCTCATAGCGAATACCCTACCCCACCTGGTCTAGCGCGCTCCGGCACAAGAGGTGGGCATTCCTGGCTCAATAAGCGGGGTAGCCTGCCGATCGGGAGACAGAGCCACCGACATGGAACGACGCATCTTCGGCTTGGAGAACGAGTACGGCGTTACCTGCACCCTTCGCGGTCAGCGCCGCCTGAGCCCGGACGAGGTGGCGCGCTACCTTTTCCGGCGTGTCGTGTCCTGGGGCCGATCGTCCAACGTGTTCCTGGAAAACGGGGCCCGTCTCTACCTCGACGTCGGCAGCCACCCCGAGTACGCCACCCCAGAATGTGACTCGATCAGCGACCTGGTGGTCCACGACAAGGCGGGCGAGCGGATATTGGAGCACCTGGTCGTGGCGGCCGAGGCACGCTTGCGGGAAGAAGGGATCCGGGGCGTCATCTTCCTGTTCAAGAACAACACTGACTCGGCCGGCAACTCCTACGGTTGCCACGAGAACTACCTGACGACGAGGCGGGACGACTTCACGCATTATGCCGAGGTGCTCATCCCGTTCCTCATCTCCCGCCAGATTTACGCCGGGGCGGGCAAGGTCCTCCAGACAGCTCGCGGCGCTCAGTACTGCATAAGCCAGCGAGCCGAGCACATCTGGGAGAGCGTCTCGTCGGCCACCACGCGCAGCCGGCCGATTATCAACACCCGGGACGAGCCTCACGCCGATGCCGAGCGCTACCGCCGGCTTCACGTGATCGTGGGCGACTCCAACATGAGCGAGTACGCCACCTTTTTGAAGGTGGGGACGACCAGCATCATGTTGCGGATGCTCGAGGACAGTTCGGTCGTGATGCGCGACATGACCCTGGAAAACCCGATCCGGGCCATCCGCGAAATAAGCCACGACACCACCTGCCGGCGCAAGGTGCGCCTGGCCAATGGCCGGGAGGCCAGCGCCCTCGACATCCAGTCCGAGTACCTCGAGCGAGCCCAGCGCTACCAGCAGGCGAAAGGGTTTTCCCCCCTGGAGGACAAAGCCCTGCAAATGTGGGAGCACTGCCTGAAAGGGATCGAGAACGACCCCTGGTCGCTCGACCGGGAATGTGACTGGGTCATGAAACGCAAATTGATCGAGGCCTATCGCGAACGTGACGGTATCCCGCTCACCCACCCCAAGGTGGCCCTGATGGACCTCCAGTACCACGACGTCAACCGCCAACGAGGTCTCTACTACCGCATGGAAGCACGGGGCATGACCGAGCGCATGGCCACCGACGAGGACATCGAACGGGCCCTCGACGAGCCTCCGCAAACGACGCGGGCGCGCTTGCGGGGCGAGTTCATCAGGCGGGCCAAGGAGCGCCGGCGCGATTTCACGGTGGACTGGGTGCACTTGAAGCTCAACGACCAGGCGCAGCGCACGGTGCTTTGCAAAGACCCGTTCAAAGCCCGCGACGAGCGGGTGGAAAAGCTGATCGCGTCGCTGTGAGACGCACCGGGGGGGACCTGGCCCCGGAGAAAGAGCTTTGAGGTCATGGACAGGCTGGAACGGCTCGTCAACCTGGTCGTCGCCCTGCTTGACACCCGGCGGCCGCTTAGCCGCCAGGAAGTACGCGAGCGCGTAGGCGGCTACAGCGAGGACGAGGAGAATTTCCACCGCAACTTCGAGCGCGACAAGGACCTCCTGCGGCAAATGGGGATCCCGGTGGTCACCGAGCCCATCGACCCCTCCCGCCCCGAGGCGGGGCTCGGGTACCGGGTGCCGCGCGACCTCTACGAACTGCCCGATGCCGGCTTGGACGAAGACGAGCTGGTCGCGTTGGGCCTCGCCGCCTCGGCTGTGGGCTTCGAGGGGATGGCGCAGAGCTCCACGACGACGGCCCTGTGGAAGCTGGCAGGGGCCGGCGGGGCCGGCAGTTCCCGGGCCCGGCCCCCGGCGGCACCACCGGGCGGGCCCCTGGTGGACGTGCCCATGGACGAGACGGTGGCCACCCTTTTTGCGGGCGTGACCGAGCGGCGGGTGGCGCGCTTTGGCTACAACGGCCGGCCGCGGCGCGTCGACCCGTACGGGCTGTCCTACCGGGAGGGCCGCTGGTACTTGGCCGGGTTCGACCACGGACGGGAGGCGGAGCGGTCCTTCCGCACCGACCGCATGAGCGGTCCCGTCGAGCTCGAGGGCGCGCCCGGTGCGTTCGTGCGCCCGGAGGGGGCGCCGTCCGGGCCCGTGCCGGCCTGGCGGCTGGGCGACGACGAGGAGATCGTCGTGGACCTCAAGGTCGACGCCAGCCAGGCCCAGTGGGCAGTCACCCAGGCCGGCGAGAGCTCGGTATGTGGGGAGAGCTCCGATGGCACCACGTACTTGAGGTTGCGGGTCACCAACCGGGCCGCCTTGCGCAGCTTCGTGCTCGGGTTCCTGGACCACGCCGAGGTCCTTGGGCCGCCCGAGGTGCGCGACGAGGTCGTGCAGTGGCTACACACAGTCGAAGCCCGGGACGAGCCCGCCGGGCACCGGTCATCGGGCACCGGCCATCAGGCACCGGCCATCGGGCACCGGGCATGACGCACCGGGCATGACCCGCCCCAGCTCTGCTCAACGATTGGCGCGGCTGCTCGCCATCGTCCCCTGGGTCGTAGCCCACGACGGTCCCCGGGTCAGCGAGGTGTGCGAGAGGTTCAGGATCTCTGAACGCGAGCTCATCGCCGATCTCAACCTGCTGTTCATGTGCGGGGTGTACCCGTACACGCCAGACGCCCTCATCGAGGTGGACCTTGAGGGCGGCCGGGTGTGGGTACGCTTCGCCGAATGGTTCCGCCGGCCGCTGCGCCTCAGCGCGCCTGAGGGCCTGGCGCTGGTCGCCGCGGCGCGCGCCATCCTGGGGATGCCGGTGGCGGGCAATGAGAAGCCCAGCGCCCTCGCCAGCGCGGTGTCCAAGCTCGAGACCGTGCTCGGGGCGGGCGGGGACGACCAGCTCGAGATCGAGCTCGGGGCGGCTTCGCCCGATGTGCTCGGGGCTCTCCAGGCGGCGGTGGGCGAGAGCCGTAAGGTCCTGGTCGACTACTACTCCTTCGGCCGGGACGAGACCGGCACCCGCGTGGTGCGGCCGTGGCGGGTGTTCTCCTCCGAGGGGCACTGGTACCTGCTGGCATGGTGCGAGAAGGTGCAAGCCAAACGGCTTTTCCGCGTCGACCGGGCCCGGTCGGTAACGCTGCTCGACGACCATTTCGAACCTCCCGGGGACCTGGGACCGGTGCCGGTCTACGAGAGCCGGTCGGACGACCCGGTTGTGACCCTTGACCTGGCGCCCGGCGCCCATTGGGTGGTCGAGCGCTATCCCCACGAGGGCACCGTCGACATGGGCGAGGGGGTGCTGCGGACGCGCCTGCGGGTCAGTTCCAAGGCGTGGCTGGAAAGGCTGCTGTTGCGGGCGGGGCCGTCCGCCACAGTTGTCTCGGGGGCGGACGGGGTAGCCGCAGGCGCGGCAAGGCGCATCCTTGCCACTTACGGACATGTAACCTCTAGGGAGTGACCCTGACCGACCAGGAGCAAGCGCGCGCCTCAGACGAGGAGAACCCCCAGCGGCACGAACAGCGCCGCCGCGCCTTGGCCGAATGGATCGTGGTCATCGTCGTCGCCCTGGTGGCGGCGTTGCTCATCAAGACCTTCGCCATCCAGGCGTTCTACATCCCGTCACCGTCCATGGTGCCGACGCTGGAGCCGGGCGACAGGGTCCTTGTCAACAAGTTGTCCTATGACTTCCACTCCGTCCACATCGGGGACATAGTGGTTTTCCGCCGGCCGCCCGCGGACACCACGCTCGGCATAGATGACCTGATCAAACGGGTGGTGGCGCTCCCCGGCCAGACGATCTACGTAAACGATTGCCGGGTTTACGTGAACGGCAAGGAGGAACCCCAGCCCTACCTGCCCAAGGGATGGCAGAACCCTAACTCCGAGTACTGTACGGTCTGGACCACCAACCTGCCGAACCCTTATAAGGTCCCGGCCGGCGACTATTTCGTGATGGGGGACAACCGCAAGGACTCCTACGACTCGCGTTATTGGGGCCCGCTTCCTGCCACTTACCTTGTCGGGCGGGCATTTGTGCGCATGTGGCCGCCCAGCCGCCTCGGCTTCTTGTAGGCAGGACGGGGACGCCGGTCCTGAACCGGTTCCTGGCATTAGGGCTGTGCTCGCGTCTAGGCTGGTGGCTGGGTACCTCTGATGGCTCCGGAACTGGTTCGTGCCGTTGCGGGGTATAGGGGAGAAGAGAGGCATATAGCCGCGAAATGACGTGTCCATTGACAAACAGGTGACGCCGGGCAGCCGGGGCTTACAGAGTGGGGAAAGGGCCTAAGGGCCCGGTCCGAGGGGTAAAGGGGCCGGGATCCCCCACTTGAAAGTTCTGGTGGGCTAGGAAGAAGGGAAATGGACGTTCTCCGTGGCATTACCCGCACTGAGGGCTCAAGGGGTTCGCAGGGACGCCGATACCACTTTGAGTACTTCAGCAACCCGAGCTTGAGGCCCGGGATGAAACAGAAGGAGTGGCCAAGGTGGCGACAGTCAGGGCGAGCTGCCCGAGTTGTGGAGACGTCGAACTGACGACTCGGGAGGTGCAAGTACAGGTGTGCTCCGCCACTGATGAGGGCACCTATTCCTTCTTGTGCCCGGGTTGCCGGCTCATCGTCAACAAGGGCGCCGAGCAGCGGGTGGTCGAGCTACTTGTTTCGGCCGGTGTCAGAGTGGTGAGCTGGGACCTTCCGGCGGAGTTGTCTGAACCAAAGTGTGGTCCGCCGATCACTTACGACGATCTTTTGACTTTCCATTTCGAGCTCGACTCCGAGGGTTGGCTCGAGCAGGTCATAGCCGGCGGCGGCTCGTTGGGCTCTCGTTGAGGACGGGCTGGTGAGCTGGGCCTGGGTCGGCCCTCTTCTGGTGGCGGGCTTGGGCGCCGGCGGTTGCGCAATGTTTTCGCGCAAGGTGCGCCGGGAGACGGAGCGCCTGCGTTTGGCCCGGGTCGAACTGCGCCGCGTTCAGTCCCGGCTCAGGGACCGCCCCGGCGCTCCCGGCGTGCGGACAGGGCCAGCAGAGTAACCACCCTCAGCGATTCGACGGCGATCTTCGGCGACATCTTCGAGCGCCCTTCGGCGCGGTTGATGAACTGCACAGGCACCTCGGCGAACTTGGCCCCCGAGCGCTCGAGCTGGTAGGCGAGCTCGATCAGCCACCCGTAACCCTCCGCCTTCAGGGCGCCGAAGTCGACGGTCCGCAGGGTCTTAGCCCGATAGGCCCGGAAGGCCGACGTCAAGTCGGCCACGCTGCTGTTAAGGGCATGTGCTGCGTACCAGTTACCGACCCGGGACAGCGCCCGCCGCCCGACCGGCCAGTCGACCGTTGACCCACCCGGGACGTAGCGGGACCCGACGACGACGTCAGCGCCGTCCGAAAGGGCGGCCAGGATGCGGGGAAGGGCCGTGGCGTCGTGCGAAAGGTCGGCGTCCATACCCACGAGCACGTCATAGCCCCGCTCCAGCCCCCATGAGAAGCCGTCCCGGTAGGCACTGGCCAGCCCCCCTTTCCCCGGCCGGCGAAGGACGTCGACCCCGCCCAGCTCCCGGCCCACGCCCTCGGCCAGGTCAGCCGTGCCGTCACCGCCGTCGTCGTCGACTACGAGCACGCTCGACGAGCTAACGGTCGTCCGCACCCGGCGTAAAACGCGCTCGATGTTGGCCGCCTCCCGGTAGGTCGGCATTATGACCAGCGGCCCGGCACTACCGTCGCGCACTGGCCTCCCCGGCGCGGGCATCCCCAGCTTCGCGGGGAGGGGGTAAGGTGCCCATCTCGTGCAAGATAGCACCGCGGCCCAGGTCAGCCCCCGCCACGACAGCCAGGCCAAAACCGCCGCGCCCGCCGGGCACCCGGGCGGGGAAGGCCCGGCCCGAGCCGGCTTGGGCGGGGCCTGGTGGGCTTGTGCTATCGGTGCCCTGGCGCTCATCTCCCTCGGCCTCGGGGTGTTCGAACTGGTCCGGGCCGCAGGGCCCTACGACATCTTGGAGTACGACGACGGTGTGTGGTTCGGTGCCGCCGTGCGCCTGGCGGACGGTGCTCTCCCGTACCGGGACTTTGTCCTCGACCAGCCGCCCGGGGTGCCCCTGCTCCTCTCTCCCGTGGCTCTGCTGTCCCACGCTTTCGGCACCGGCGAAGCCCTGGTCGCCGCCCGCTACGTGACCGTCCTGGTCGAGGCGGCCAACGTGGTCCTGGTCGGTTGGCTGGTGCGCCACCGTTCGGTCCTCTGCGTGGTGGTGGCCGGCGCCGTGGTCGCCGTCTACCCGGCCGCCGTGATCACGTCCCGTACGGTCATGCTGGAGCCCTACTGCGACCTGTGGTGCTTGATAGGTCTGGTCGCCGCGTTCGACAAGGGCCATGTCACCACCACCTCCAGGCGGGCCCTGATGGCCGGGGCGGCCTTCGGGGTGGCCGGCACCTGCAAGGCCTTCGCCCTTCTGCCTTTCGTGGTACTGGTGGTGCAGATGGCCCTGCGCGGGCCGGCCGGCCGGCGCCAGGCGGGGCGCTGCGTGGCCGCCGCAGCCGGTGTTTTCGCCTTCATCTGCGCTCCCTTCGTGCTCATGGCGCCGGCCGGGTTCTTCCGCCAAGTCGTCTTGACCCAGCTCGAACGGGGCGCCATCGCCAACCCCAGCCTGTGGGGGCGCGTGGCCCAGTTGGTCGGCGTCCCGCCGGCCCCCTCCATGTTCGGCGTCCCGAGCGCGGTCCTGGACGATGTCGTCTTCGCCGTAAGCGCAGTGGTGTGCCTGGCGCTAGTAGTGGCCTGGTGGGCGGCCCGGCGCCCGGCCGGCAGCTCGCTGGAGCGCTACGGCGTCGTGGTCGTCGTGCTCACAGCCGCCGGTCTGACCTGGCCGGCGGCTTTCTACTACCACTACGCCGCTTTCTTGGCCCCGTTCCTGGCCCTGCCGTTGGGCCTGGCCGCGGGCCGGCTCTACGGCGCGAATCGCCGGGCGCTCGTGCGCGGGGCGGCGTCGGCCCTGGTCGTGGTGGGTACGGTCCATGCTGTGCGGGTCGTCCAGACCACTGACCCGCCCGGCCTCGTGGACATCGCTTGGCTGGACCGGGCCGTGCCCTCCGGAGCCTGCGCCATCACCGACGACCCGGCCGTCCTGGTCCTGGCCGACCGCTTCAGCGCCCCCCCGGGGTGCAGCGACATGGTCGACGCCGATGGGTCCACACTGTCATGGTCCGGGGGCCGGCGTGGTTACCAGTCCCTGTCCCAGCCCCGAGCCATCACCGACTGGCTGGGCGTCCTGGGCCAGACTGGTTACGTCGTGGTTACCCAGGGGATGGTGCCGGCACGGATCCCCTGGGGCCCTGCTCTGCTCGACTACCTTCACGCCCACTTCCACCTGTCGGCCGAACAGGCCGGGGTGGTCGTGTGGGCACGGCGGTCCTCATGAGCGAGGCGTTGCGGGCGGAGTTCCTCTCGGGCCTTCCCTTCGAGCTCGACCCCTTCCAGCTCGAGGCCATGGACGCTCTGGACAACGGCCACAGCGTGGTCGTAGCCGCCCCGACCGGGTCGGGCAAGACTGTGGTGGCCGAGTACGCCGTGGCCCGCGCATTGGCCAGCGGGGCCAAGGCCTTTTACACCACGCCCCTCAAGGCCCTGTCCAACCAGAAGTTCGCCGACTTCTCCCGTCGCTATGGGGCCACCAGCGTGGGCCTGCTCACCGGGGACAACGCCATAAACGGCGATGCCCCGGTGGTGGTGATGACCACCGAAGTACTGCGCAACATGGTCTACGCCGGCTCCGAGAGCCTCCTCGGGCTGCGCTACGTGGTGCTGGACGAAGTCCACTACCTCCAGGACCCTTATCGCGGGCCGGTATGGGAGGAGGTGATAATCCACCTGGCGCCCGAGGTCGACCTCGTATGCCTGTCGGCCACGGTCTCCAACGCCGAAGAACTGGCCGACTGGGTCGGGACGGTACGGGGCTCGACCCGGGCCGTCATCGAAGAGCGGCGCCCCGTGCCCTTGCACAACCTCTTCCTGGTGGGGGACCGGCGCAGCGAAGGGCTGGTCCTCCTGCCCACCTTCGTCGACGAGCGCCCCAACCCCCGGGGCGGGGCCATTACCGCCCGGGCCGACGCCGGTTGGCGGGCCCACCGGCGCAGTGGGCTGTTCGCCCCCCACCGGGCCGAAACGGTGGACCTGCTGGCCGAAGAGGGCTTCCTGCCCGCCATCTATTTCATTTTCAGCCGGGCGGGCTGCGACGAGGCCGTCCGCCAGTGCATGAGGGAAGGCCGCCGGCTCACGAGCGCGGGGGAGCGGCGCCAGATCCGCCAGCTGGCCGAAGCGACCGCCGGCCATCTCTCCGACGCCGACCTCGACGCCCTGGGCTACGGCAACTGGCTGGCCGGGCTGGAGGCCGGCTTCGCCGCCCATCACGCCGGCCTTGTCCCGCCGTTCAAAGAGGCGGTCGAACGTTGCTTCGGGGCCGGCCTGGTCAAGGTCGTGTTCGCCACCGAGACGCTGTCGCTCGGCGTCAATATGCCGGCTCGTTGCGTCGTGATCGAGAAGTTGTACAAGTTCGGCGGCGAGCAGGTGGAGCCGCTCACGCCGGGCGAGTACACCCAGCTCACGGGGCGGGCCGGGCGACGGGGCACCGACGAGGTCGGCTACGCGGTGGTGGCCTGGTCGGCGAACGTCACCTTCGAACAGGTGGCGTCGCTGGCGGGAGCGCGCAGCTACACGTTGACCTCCAGCTTCCACCCGACCTACAACATGGCGACCAACCTGGTCCGGCGGTGCTCGCCCGAAGAGGCCCACCACCTGCTCAACCTGTCCTTTGCCCAGTACCGGGCGGACTCCGACGTGGTCCGCCTCGAACGTCACCTGGAGCGAGCCCACCTGGAGCTGGCCGGGGCGCGCGAGGACGCTACTTGCGAGCTGGGGGACGTCTTCGAGTACCGCCGGTTGGACGAGGCCGCGTCCACCGAGAGAGGGCCGGCGCGCCCGCGGGCCGCCCTTGACGAGATCGTGGCCGCCATGGAGGGCGTGCGCCCGGGGGACGTGCTGGCCCTCACCGAACGTAAGCCCGGCGGGCTGCGGGCGGACGACAGGGTGGCCATCATTTCCAAGAGCCAAAGGAAAAAAGGCGACGTCAGGCTACGCGCCGTCACGACCGGCCGGCGGCTCGTGTCTCTCGTCCCCCGGGATTTCCGCTCCCCCCCCCACGTCGTGGACCGCCTCGTCCTTCCTTCTCCCTACGACCCCCAGAGCAAGGACTTCCGTCGGCGGGTGGCCACATCGCTGACCCGTTCGGTGGGTGGCGCCCGGGCTGGGGCCCACGCCGGCGCCGAGGAGGGGGCCGACACCGGACCAGACACCGGACCAGAGGCAGGACCAGAGGCCGGGCCGGACGACGCCTCCCAGGACAGGTCCCGGCGACGGCACGGCGCTGAGCGAGCCGCCGGCCACCCCGTGGCCTCGTGCCCGCTGCTGAGAGAACACCTGCGCGCCGCCGCCCGGGCCGAGCGCCTGGCCCGCCAGGTGGACAGGCTCGAGAAGCAGGTGCTGGGGCGGACGGGGTCCCTGGCCCTCCAGTTCGACCGCGTGTTGCAGCTCCTGGAACGCTGGGGCTACGTCAGAGGATGGGCGCTGACGGGGGCGGGCGGGCGCTTGGCCCGCATCTACCACGAGCAGGACCTGCTGGTGGCCGAGTGCGCCGAACGTGGCATGTTCGACGGCCTGAAGGTGCCCGAGATGGCGGGGCTCGCCTCGGTGTTCACCTACGAAGCCAGAGGGCCGTCGTCGGTGGCGCCAGTTGCTCCGAAGTGGCCCTCCGGGCGGCTCGAGGAGCGCTGGCGGGCCATCCAGGCCGTAGCTCATGACCTGGCCGACGATGAGCAGGCGGCCGGCCTGCCCGTCACCCGGGCGCCCGACGCCGGGTTCGCCGCCCTGGCCTACGGCTGGGCTCGGGGCCAGGAGCTCGGCCGGCTGCTGGCGCCGCTCGAGACCGGTCCCGGCGCCCGGGGGACGACCATCTCCGCCGGGGACTTCGTCCGCAACGTCAAACAGCTCATCGACCTGTTGCGCCAGCTCGGCCAGGTCCTGCCCGACGAGGGTTCGGCGGCGGCGGCCCGCCAGGCTGCGGAGGCCCTGTTCCGGGGGGTCGTCGCCGCCTCGTCGGTGGTCAGCGCGCCCCGGGCCTAAGCTGCGCCTATCCAAGCGTGGTCATTGGCGAGCTCGCCGGGCGAGTACGGCTTCGGGGACGTGGACCTGCCCGCTCCCGGCCCGCGCCAGGTTGTGGTGGATGTCGTCGCCAGCGCCCTCAACCACCTCGACCTGTGGCTGCGGGCCGGCATGCCTGCGCCCAAGGCGCTGCCAATTGTCCCCGGCTGCGACGGGGCCGGAGTGGTGGCGGCGCTCGGACCGGGGCCCACGAGATGGCAGGTGGGCGACGAGGTAGTCATCAACCCGTCCTTCGCCTGCGGCCACTGCCCCGACTGCGTGGCCGACCGCTCGGTCTTCTGCCCCGAGTTTGGCATCATGGGCGAGCACCGCTGGGGTGCCCACGGGCGATCGGTCGTCGTGGGCGAGGCCAACCTGGTGGCCCGTCCCGCCGGTCGCACTTGGGAGGAGGCGGGAGCCTACGGCCTGTGCGGGCTGACGGCCTACCGGATGCTGCGCCGGGCCCGGCTGCGGACCGGTGAGACCCTGCTCGTCATCGGCGCCGGCGGGGGAGTGGCGACCGCCGCCCTGGTGCTCGGCCAACGCATGGGGGCCCGGGTCTTTGCCACGTCGCGGCACCCGGCCAAGCGGGCCCGGGCCGTCGCCCTCGGAGCACTGGACGCCTTCGCCTCGGACGCCAAGGTGCCCGTCAAGGCCGACGTCGTCGTCGACAGTGCCGGGGGGGCGACTTGGGCCACGGCCATGTCGGCCCTGCGGCCCGGCGGCCGCCTGGTCATTTGCGGGGGGACGGGGGGGAGCAAGGTCGAGCTCAACCTGCCCAGGCTGTTCTTCGGCCAGTACGAGGTCATCGGCTCCACCCTGGGCACGTTCGCCGAGTTCGAACAGCTGACCGCGCTCGTGACCGGCGGCCTTCCCGTCGTGGTGGACAGCGTCTACCCGCTGGCCGAGTACCCGGCGGCGCTTGATCGGCTGGCCGCAGGTGACCAGTTCGGCAAGGTCGTCCTCCTGCACCGGTAGGCCGGATCTGTTCGACCAGTAGGCCAGATCTGCTCCACCGGACCTCTTCTGCCGGCGGGCCTCTTCTACCAGTCGGTAAGAATGGCACGATGAAAGACGAGCGTTGGGCTGATGTGGACGACTACCTGGAGAGCCAGCTCGGCGTTGAGGACGAGGTTTTGCGCCTCGCCCAAAAGGCGGCGGCCGACGCCGGGCTCCCGCCCATAAGCGTGATGCCTCTGCAGGGCAAGTTCCTGCACATCCTGGCCCGGTTGATGGGCGCCCGGCGGGTGCTCGAGATCGGGTCGCTCGGAGGCTACAGCGCCATCTGGCTGGGACGGGCGTTGCCCCCCGACGGCAAGCTCTACACCCTCGAAGTCAACCCGCACCACGCCCAGGTGGCGGGGTCCAACATCGCCGCCGCCGGGCTGTCCGACAAGGTGGAGATCGTCCTCGGCCCGGCCCTCGACACGTTGCCGGCGCTGATCGCCGACTCCGGTCCGGCCAGCTTCGACCTCACCTTCATCGACGCCGACAAGCCCAACAACGCCGCCTATTTCGCCTGGGCCCTGCGCCTCACTCGGCCCGGTGGGGTCATCGTGGTCGACAACGTCGTGCGCAATGGCGGCGTGGCTGACCCGACGAGCCAGGACCCCAACGTCGTCGGCACGCAGCAGCTGTTCGAGGCCATGGCCACCGAGACCCGGATAACGGCCTCAGCGTTGCAAACTGTTGGCGCCAAGGGCTACGACGGCTTCGCCATCGCCTTCGTGGAGCCCACCGGGGGCACGGACCAGGACGCCTGAGCATCCGCCACCCGGACGGGGTGGCCTCGTAGGCTTTCACCTCGCATGAGTTCGCACGCCGTCGACGTCCCTTACGCCCAGGAAACCTGGACCACCGAGGAGGCCGACGTCCTCCGCCGGTACTTCACGAACCTCGACGGACCGGTATTTGCGCTCGTCAACCTGCCTGAGGTCGTAAAGGGCGCGCTGTTCGCCCGCTATTCCCGCTCCGCCAAGAGCCTGCGCCGCCTGTTCCTCGACGAGTTCGTGGGCGACCTCGAAATAAGCGGGGACCACGGCGTCGACGCCACGGTCGGCCTGGCCCGGGCGGAGCAGCTCTACGACCGTGTTTTCTTCGAGTACGGCGACGATTCGGTGGCCCAGCTCGGTGGGGTCCACCTGGCTTGCGAGCAGGCGTCCAACTTGCTCACAAAGGTGCTCGAACGCGGCCGGCTGATGTCGTACATGGAAAAGTCGACCCGGTATGTCGCTTACGACACGAGGTTGCCGAGCGGGCGCTACCGTTATTACCGCAGCCCCGAAATACTGGCGTCGCCTCTGGGGGCCCGGTACGTGGGGGACATGGACCGCATGTTCGACGCGTACCGCCAGTTGCTGCCCGTCCTTTACGACCACTTCTCCCAGCGCCACCCCAAAGTCGCCGGCGACAGCGATTTTGCCCACCGGCAGGCCCTGAAGGCCAAGGCCTTCGACACGGTGCGCGGCCTATTGCCATCGGCGGCCACCTCCAACCTCGGCATCTACGGCTCCGGGCAGGCTTATGAGGGCCTTTTGCTGCGTATGCGGGCGCACCCCCTGCCCGAGGCCCGTGATTATTCGGACCTGATGCTGACTGAGCTGCGAAAAGTCATCCCTTCGTGGGTCCGCCGCGTCGATGTCGCCGACCGGGGGAGCGCCTGGTCGAAGTACAGGGAAAATAACGACGCCGCTATGGCCGATCTCGTCACCGCCCTTTTCGGCCCAGACGGCGCCGGTAGCGCCGACGCCACGAGCCCGTCTGCGGGCGCCGGCCCTGAAGTCACGCTGGTGGACTGGGACGCCCAGGCCGAGGTGAAGGTGGTCACGGCGATGCTCTACCCCTACAGCCATTTGAGCGAGGAGGAGCTCGCCGCCCGGGTGCAGGTCATGCCCCTGTCCCAGCGCCTCGAGATCATGGACAAGTACGCCGGAGAGCGGCTCAACCGCCGCCACCGGCCCGGGCGGGCGCTGGAGCGGTGTGGCTACCGTTTCGACGTTATCTCCGACTACGGGGCGTTCAGAGACCTACAAAGGCACCGTCTGCTCACCATCGAGTGGCAGGGCCTCACCCCTTACCACGGTTACACCATGCCCGACGCGGTGACCGCCGCCGGGGGAGGGCCGGCCTACGCCGAAGTCATGAGCCGTTCGGCCGCGCTCTATGAGGCGCTCGGGGAGTATTTCGGCCCGACCGTGGCGGCTTACGCAGTTACCCTGGCCCACCGAGTGCGCTACAGCGTGCAGTTGAACGCTCGCGCTGCCATGCACATGCTCGAGCTGCGCACCACCCCCCAGGGGCACCCCGAGTACCGGGACGTGTGCCAGCAGATGCACCGCCTGATATCCGAGAAAGCGGGCCACGGTGCTCTGGCGGAGATGATGAGGTTCGTGGACCACACGGGCGAGGAGGACGAGCCCGAGCACAGCCTGGGGCGGTTGCAGGCCGAGCGAAGGGCGGAGGCGCGCCGCTCCAGCGGTGCTGGGTAGGTCCGGCACCGAACCCCCCCTCGGCGAAGAATTCTTGCGGCCCGCTGAGCAGCCGCTACGCGCAAAACCGCAGGTAGGACGAGATTTTCGCCGGTTGCCCACCGGCCTGCGACGCGTCATTATGGTTCCGAGGTCTGCAGGGGTAAGTACCTTGCAGCGCTCGGGCAGGAGCCCGGGGAGCCAAGTAGACAACGACTTCAGCACCGCTCCGGTGTTGGTTACCTGAGTGTGCGTTGGCGGCACCAAAGGCCCCCGGGTCACCCTGCATCGGGAGTTCCTCACCGCTCGGGCTGAGGGGGTGTACTTTGCACCGGTGGCCGACTGGTGCATACGCCGGGGTTCGCTTAGCATGCCCGCCGCCGCTAAAGCGCGGCACGTGCCATCCTTGTGTGCTTGACCGTGCTTTGAAGGAAACCTGCCGATGCCTGACGATGATTTTGACGACCAGCTACTTGACGATGGACCGGCTTTGCCGGAAGACATCGATGAAGAAGACCTAGACCTCGAGGCCGATGACATAGGCGAGGAGGACCTCGACGATGACGCTGACCTGGACGTTGTCGAAGTCGACGACAGCGAGGCCGGGGAGGTCGATGTCGAGGGGGACACCCTCCTGGCCCCCGAAGAAGACGAGGACTACGAGGACGAGGACGAGGAAAACGGGGACGACGTAGAGGCGAGCCTCGACGTGATACTGAAGTCGCGCCTCGTCGTTTCCGGGGACGACGACGAAGACGAGGAGGACGAGGAAGAAGAGGAGGCCGAGGGCGACGAACGGGGCGACACCACCACCCGGGTGTTGCCAAAGCAACCGGGGGAGTTTGTCTGCCAGTCGTGTTTCCTGGTGAAGCACCAGAGCCAGCTGGCCGACAAAGAGCGCCAGCTGTGCCGGGACTGCGTCTGAGGCCTGCTAGGCGGCCGACCATCCCGCCCGCGCCGCTGTAGCTTGGGCGTATGACTGAGCCTCCCTCCCAGAAATCGCCGGCGGAGCGTGCGCTCGACCTGGCCGTCTACGGGCCGCTGGGCCTGGCGCTGAGCATCGCCGAGGCCCTGCCGGCCATGGCCCGCAAGGGCCGTTCTCGTTTCGTCCCCCAAGTGGGTTTGGCGCGCACCGTGGGACAGTTGGCTGTCCAGCACGGTTACCGCCAACTGCGGGACATGGCCGGGCCCAGCATCCCGTTCCTGTCCCGAGGACCGGCGGGGGCCAATGGTGCCGTCCGGCCCGGCCACGTCGGACCGCCCGCGCCTGACTCCAGCGCGCATGGTCCGTCGGCGTCCCCCGAGCCACGGGCCAGGACCGCCTCTCGGGCCGCTACGGGCCGCCCGGCGGCGAGGAACGCCCCGGGGGCCAGGGACCTGGC
The DNA here is from genome assembly GCA_003166025.1 of Acidimicrobiaceae bacterium. Taxonomy (GTDB): domain Bacteria; phylum Actinomycetota; class Acidimicrobiia; order Acidimicrobiales; family Palsa-688; genus Fen-671. Next base: position 26,597 of record PMWT01000095.1, read on the forward strand.
CATCCCGAGCTATGACTCCCTCTCGGCCTCTCAGGTGGTCCAGCGCTTGGCCGGGCTGTCCTACGACGAGGTAGGGGCGGTGCAGGCCTATGAATCGGCGACCCGGGGGCGCAGGACGATACTGAGCCGGGCCGAGCAGCTGCTGGGGTGATGCCCGAGCCGACGGCCGGCCCGCCCGAGATCCGGCCGGCCGGACCGGACGACATAGCCCACCTGGTGACGCTGTACGAGGCGGTGGTGTCGGAACTGGGGGAGATGAGGGGCGGACGGGTGCTGCTGGGCCTGGGCGGGCGTGGCCCGGCTCTGGAGGCCTCCTTCCGGCGCCAGGTCGAGGGCGCCGACGAGCAATTGGTGGTCGGGGCCCTGGCAGACGAGATCGTCGGTTATGCCAGCTGTGTGGTCCGGCCACTCCCCGGCGGCGATCGTCTAGGGGTGGTCCAGGAGCTGTACGTGNNGCACTTTGCGTGACATGACTAAGTGGTCGTCCGCGGAAGTTCGTTGATGGTCCGGGCCCTGGCCCGATGACCATGGGGTGGCAGTAGTCGGCCAGCGCGGGCCGTAGTGTCAGAGGGGTGAAGGTTCCCGACTCGACGAAGGCCTCCCTGGCGTCTCGTCTGTCCCGCCATGCCCGTGAGCACCACCCTGACCTCACCGCCTTGAAGGTCCGCTGGCGAACGAACTTTGCTTACGTAGACGGCGTGACCAAGGACGGGACGAGCCTGCCGCTGTGCCGCTTGCGTTACGGCGGTTCTGCGGCGACGTGGGGCTTTGCCGTCTATCTTGCCAGCCGTGACGGCTACGAGGACTCGGTGCTGCCAAGTGGCGGGTTGGCCGGCTCGCCGGAGGAGGCCCTGGACTGCGCCTGCGGGCTGTACCTGTCCGGCCCGGAGTCCTGGCTCAGCTCCCTCTGATGCCGGTCAGGCAGCAGCCGCGAGGGGCAGAGGCGCTCCCGGCTCGTGGGCAGCGATCCGGGCCAAGAGCTCGTCCAGGTCGTCCCTGTCGAACTTCCAGTCAAAGGGCCGTGCCGCCGCGTTGTAGCGCACCTCGAAGGCAGCCAAGCGCTCAGCAATAGCATCGAGGTCGAAGAAGTCATTGGGGGAAACGACCTTTGGCTGCACCACGGAGAAATATATTTCCACCTGGTCCAGCCACGAGGCGTGGACGGGCAGGTGGACCAGGCGGAGCGTGGGCCATTCGCCCTGCAGGCGGTCCACCGACGCCTTGCCCCGGTGAGAACTCCCGTTGTCCACGACCCAGAACACCCTCTCGGCCGAAGCGTAGGGCTCGGAGCTCATCACCTGTTCGACCAGGCGGCCGAACGGGACGATGCCCGTCGTGCCCTCGCAACGCCCGAAGACCCGGGCCCGGTGCACGTCGTAAGCCGCCAGATAGGCCAGAGCGCCGCCGCGTTCGTACTCGTGCTCGACGCGGATCAGCCGGGCCCGCCCCGGCGGCAGGGTGGGATGGCAGCGACAACGTGCTTGGATGCTCGTTTTCTCGTCTGCAGATATCACAAATTCGTTGTCGCGCAGTGCCTCGCCCTCGAAGCACCTCGCGTACAGGTCCAGCACGCGTGCCGCCTTGGTGGCGAAGTCGGGGTCTCTCGGGGCTATCCACGAGCGGTAGTACCACGGCCGGATGGCGTCTTTGCGCAGGGTGCGCCACACGGTCGCGGCCGAGATGCCGGGCACCACCTCCCGGGTGACAAGCTCACGGGCCAGCTCCGCACTGCTCCAACGCGACAACGGGACGCCGGTCGTGGCCGGCAGCTGGCACGCGAGGGCCTTCACCTCGGTGACCACCGCGGCACCAAAAACCCGGGGCCTGCCCGAGCGGTCGCGGTCGGCCAAGCCGTCGATGCCCTCTTCGGCGAAACGCTTGCGCCACCGGTGCACCACCTGCGGGCTCGTGCCGAGCCGCTCCGCGATCTCGTTGTTGGCCACACCGTCGGCGGCCATCAGCACCAACTTGGCCCGCACCACCTGCCAGTACGGCAAGGTGTAGCTGCGCGCCCGGCTCTCCAGTTCGCCGCGCCGGTCCGCCGTCAGCTCGGTGCGCAACGGGCTACTGGCCACGTGGCGCAGCGGACATGGCCCTTTTCTAGCCGATGGTGGGCCCTGAGTGGTGGATTCGCGCGAAACGCGCGAATCCACCACCTAGCTCCATGTCCACCGACCGAGCGTCACCCCTCACGCCCTCAGCGCAGCCCCCTCGCATCAA
>PMWT01000200.1 GCA_003166025.1 Acidimicrobiaceae bacterium
GACCACGAGCACTACGACCACGACGGCGCCCACGACCACGAGCACGTCAACGGCGACAACGACTTCGGCAACGTCGACGAGCACGACGACCACCACTTAGCCCTAGAGAGCGACGACAACCCGCCTGCCAGTCGATCGCGAGCCCTGGTGGTAACCAGGCTGATCGGCGATGACGGGGCCAAGGTACGCAGCACCCTGGCCAGGGCTCCTTCTCGCACAAGGAGCCCTTATCGTGGGCGGCTTGGGGCTCAAGCTGTTCTCCATCCCGGCTCGCCCGAGGCCAGCCGGAGGCTTAGGCGTTCGCGGTGCTCGTCACACGAGTGGTCAGCGCGGCGGCGTTGTTGGATGGGTCGGGGTCGAAGGAGCGAAGCGTTGTACCACAGGCCAGTGGTACAATCAGCAGATGACCAAGTTGACGGCCATCGACGAGATCAACCGGCTGCTGGATGACGCTGGGAAGGAGACGACGAACACTTCGATGCGCCTACCAGTAGCGCTCCGGGACGCCGCTGGCATCGCCGTCGCCCAACTGGGTGCCGCACCGTCGACCACGGCGCTGGCATCGGCGGCCTTACGTACCACCCTGGAGGCCATCGTCATGCAAGCCGCCCTGGACGCTCATTACGCGGAGCATCCTGAGGCGCGGCCCAGCTTGGCCGACCTGGCCCTTGCCGCCGCCGAACTGGACGACAACCCCCTGGCCCAAACACCGGAGCTACTGCACCAAGCGGCCGAGCAGGTTGGCCGTCGGCACCCTGACGCCAACGCCGACGATGTGCTGTTATGGGCGGAGGCACTGGCGAGCGTGGCGTGAAGTCCCTCATCGTGCTCGACAACGAGGCCGTCCAGGCGATGGGCTCCCCCGCGCACCCCAAGCACCAGCGGGTCCTGAGCCTCGTCCAGGTCGTAGCCCAACGCAAGCGGCGGGCGGCCGAAGTGGCTCTGGCCGTACCGACCACGGTGCGGGCCCAAGCGGGCTGGGACCGGACTGTCGCGGCGTGGGCGCTGGCCAACCGCCTCCGGGTGGCCGACGAGGCCCTGGGCCGGGCGGAGGCGAACGTAGCAGCTCAGATCCGGGCGGCTACGGGCGTGTCCGTGGCCGACGCCCACCTCGGAGCGGTTCTCCAAGGGAGCAAGGCGCAGAGGGTGACGGTCCTCACCAGCGACCCGGGCGACGTCGCCGCCGTCGCCGGTAGCCGAGCGGTCACGATCGTCCGTATCTAACGGTCCTATTGGCACATCTGATGACGCCGGGCATTTCGGCCGTCAAGGCACGAAGATCGGCGGGATCAGCGCCTCGGAGCCCACCCGGTCCCGAGCCGGAGCGCCACGCCTCAGGACCGGGTGGGACTAGCCCTCTACGACTGGGGTCGTAGGCGTTGCGTTCCAAGTTCATTCTCGGGGTGGTCGCCTTTGGGTCATGGGGGGCTTACCTTCGTGATATGGGCCTCGGTAGCGCGCTGGCGGAGAGCTTGTCACGGCTGGGGGCGACTGTCACAGACGCCGGCGAAGCCGAGGACGAGCCCGTTAGTGCTCGCTGGGACCTTTGGCGTCGTGCGGCCGCACTGGCCGACGGTCACCCCCTGGTCGCCGATACCTCGGTGGCGGTCGCGGTGGCGATGATCAGCGCCGTCTGGCTCGTCAACCGCGCCATCGTCGGGGCCGACGCCTGGGTGCTCCAGGCCGCCCTTATCGTCCCCCTGGCCTGGCGCCGGCGCTACCCCGTGGCCGTTCTCCTCATCATTTCGCTCGTCGCTTTGGTGCAGTGGGCCCTGGGCATCGAGCTGGTGGCCGATCTGGCACTACTGGTGTCGCTTTACACGGTTGCCAGCCACCGGCCCCGGGTGGTGGCTCTGGGCGCCGCCGTCATGGTCGAGGCCGGGGCCGTCATGGCCTCCCTCCGGTGGGCTTTGGCCGGGAGTTGGCTGAGGTCGCTCGTGTTCCTGTCGGGCCTGGCCGCGGCCGCCGCGCTGCTCGGTGCCAACCTACGGTCCCGCCGTGCCCGCCTCGCGGCCATGACCGAACGAGCGGCGCGCCTTGAGCGCGAGCGCGACCAGCAGACCATGATCGCGGCGGCGGCGGAGCGGACGCGCATCGCCCGGGAAATGCACGACATCATCGCCCACAGCTTGGCCGTGATCATCAGCCTGGCCGATGGGGCCGCGGCCAAACTACGCGGGGACCCAGAACAGGCGACAGCCGCGATCCGCAGCGTGTCGGACATCGGCCGCCAAGCCCTCAACGACACCCGCCGCTTGCTAGGCGTCCTGCACACTGAGGCCACCTCCGGCGCGCTGGCCCCGCAACCCGGGGTCGCCCAGGTCGTCGAGCTGCTCGAACAGGTAAGGGCCACCGGGCTCGAGGCGTCGTTGAGCATTGCCGGCCACCAGCGGCCGCTGCCGCCGGGCATTGAACTGGCGGCGTACCGGATCGTGCAAGAGGCGACTACCAACGCGCTCAAGCATGCCGTGGGCGCGACCGCCCTGGCCGTGGCCCTCGACTACGGTCTCGACGAGCTCGTGGTCTCGGTCGCAGACGACGGCCGGGGCCCGGGCCCAACGGGTGCCCGGCATGCGGGACCGCGGCCCGGGGGGCACGGCCTGGACGGTATGAGCGAACGGGCCGCCGTTTATGACGGCACCGTAACTGCCGGGCCCTCTGGCCGCGGTTGGACGGTGCGGGCAACTCTGCGCGCCGCCGCCGGCAACGGCACTCCCAGCGCCGAGCCGGCCTGGCTGTTGCGCGCCGGTGCCGCTCGCTCGGGCCCGCCTCAATGACCATCACTGTGCTGCTGGTGGACGACCAGGCCCTGCTGCGGGCCGGGTTCCGCATGGTGCTCGAAGAGGAGCCGGACCTGTCGATAGTGGGCGAAGCAGCCGACGGAGAAGAGGCCGTCCGCCTGGCCGCGTCGCTCGCCCCAGACGTCGTCCTCATGGACGTGCGCATGCCGAAAATGGACGGTATAGAGGCCACCCGGCGCATCGTGGAGCAGACACCGCGCTCCCGGGTGCTGGTCCTCACCACCTTCGACCTGGACGAGTACGCCTTCAACGCCCTGCGCCTGGGCGCCAGCGGCTTCCTGCTCAAGGACGTGCCCCCGGCCGAACTGGCCCGGTCGATCCGCATCGTTGCCGACGGCGACGCGGTCGTGGCCCCGAGCGTGACCCGAAGGCTTCTGGAGAGGTTCGCTCCTCACCTCCCCGATCTCCGCCAGGGACCGGGTGCGACCGAGGACGCCCGGCTTTCGCTGCTGACCGAACGCGAACGGGAAATCCTGGTCGAAGTGGCGGGCGGCCTCTCCAACACCGAGATCTCGGCCAAATTGTTCGTCGCCGAGGCCACCGTGAAAACCCATCTGGGCCGGGTGCTGGCCAAATTGGCCTTGCGCGACAGGGCCCAGGCCGTCGTTTACGCCTACCAGACGGGCCTGGTACGGGCCGGCTCAGGCGGCCAATAGATCTGAAAGCAGGTAACTAGACAATGCTCAAGCAACTCATTTCCCTAGCCAGGGTGGACTTTTCGCCGCCGCACCGACCTCCTTCGGCTGTTCGCGTCAGCTTGGCCACCCTCATGTCCGTTCTCGGGTCCCTGCTGGCCGACGCTCTTTTGGTAGCGATAGGCGAAAGGGTCTTCCCGGGCACCAAAGGCTACGTGCATTTCCGGTTTTCGGATTATGCGAAGTTGACCGTGATCGGCGTGATCATCGCCAGCGTGGCGTGGCCGGTGGTGGCCCGCTTGAGCTCAGCGCCACGGTGGCTGTTCTTCCGCATGGCCATCCTGGTCACGCTGTTCCTGTGGCTCCCCGACCTGTACATCCTCCACCAGGGCCAGTCGGGCCAGGCGGTCGCCGTCCTGATGGTCATGCACTTGGCCATCGCCCTAGTGACGTACAACCTTCTCGTGCATGTTGCCCCAGTCCGACCGGCGAGCAGGGACCTCCCGGTCTCCTCGGCGCCACGACGGGCCGTACCCCGTTGACCCTACGCGCGTCACCGCCCTTTCGGCTTGACCAGACCTGCTTCGAACGCAAGCACCACGGCTTGTACCCGGTCGCGAAGACCGAGCTTGCTCAGAAGGTGGGAGACGTGGGTCTTCACGGTCGCCTCCGATATGTACAGCTCCGTCGCTATTTCGGCATTGCTCCAGCCCTTGGCCAAAAGCTTGAGCACCTCCAGCTCCCTGTCGGTGAGCTGGCTGAGCATCTCTCGGCTGGCTCCGCTCCTCGCGGACTCTCCGGCGGGTGCCTGGCCCAGAGTCGGCAGGACCTGGGCCAGCAAAGTGGTAGTCACCGCAGGGGCCAGCAAGCTTTCACCGTTGGCCACGACGCGCACGGCATGTACCAGTTCTTCGGGGGTAGCGTCTTTTAGCAGGAAACCGCTGGCGCCGGCCATTAGCGCCTCGACCACGTACTCGTCGTGGCCAAAGGTGGTGAGGATGAGCACGCGTGCCTCACGGATCTGCTTGGTGGCTTCGATCCCGTCCAGGCCCGGCATACGGATGTCCATGAGCACCACGTCCGGGCGTGTACGTTCCACACCGTCTAGGGCGGACAAGCCGTCTTCGGCCTCGCCCACGACTTCGATGCCGGGTTGGCTTGACAGGATCATCCTGAAGCCCTGGCGCATCAGGGGTTGGTCGTCGGCGATGAAAACACGGACGGGGCCAGGGGCCGCCTCGCTCACGGCCCGGCCACCGGCAGCCACGCCTCCACCGCGAAGCCTTCGCCTTCGGGCCCGGCCTTCACCCACCCGTGGCAATGGGCGGCGCGCTCGGCCATGCCCATCAACCCCTGGCCTTGGTGACCGGGCACGGCGGCCACCGGGACCAGCGGGCGCCCGTTGCACACCCGGACCGCGACCCCTTCGCTCCCGCAGTCGATGGCGACGACGGTCTGCGCCCCCGGGGCGTGCTTGACGACATTGGTCAGAGCTTCCTGGGTGACCCGGTAAGCGGCCAATGCTACGGCGGGAGGCAGGCCGGTGCTCTGCCCCCTGAGCTCGAGCGTCACCGGCAACCCGGCCAACCCGGCCCCTTCCACCAGGGCGCCCACGTCCTCGAGGGTGGGCTGTGGGGCCCGAGGCGCCCCTTCGATGGCACCGGCGCGGGCCAGCGCGGCTGCGGCCGCCGCCGCGCCCTTGGCCGGGGCGCCAGGGCCCGGGGGCAGGCTGCCACTGTCAGGCCCCGCCTCCCGCAGGGCGCCCAACATGGCGCGCAGCTCGGTCATGGCCTGGCGGCCTCCCTCGATCATGGAGTCGAGGACCTCACGGCTCTCGTGGCCCGCTGGCAATGTTTCGCGGACGGCGCCCGCCTGCACGACCAGGAGGCTGACGTGGTGGGCGACCACGTCGTGCAGCTCCCGGGCAATGCGCACCCGTTCTTCAGCCACGGCCCGAGCGGCGTGGTAGTTGCGCTCGCGCTCGGCCTGCTCGGCCCGTTCCTGGGCGGCGGCCAACAGGGCGCGCTGAGAGCCGATCACCAAGGCACTGGCTACGGCGGCCACCAGGAACACCAGGTAGGTTACCGGGGTCACCAACGCTCCTCCCGCTAGCAGCCCGGCGGCCGAGACCACGGCCCACGCCGCCGCCACCATGGCGAGGGCGCGGCGCGGGGGCCGGCGGACCACCAACGAGTACGTGGCCAGGGCGAGCAGGGTGAACTGAAGGTTGGTGCCGGGACCGCTGACGGCGTCCCAGGCCACCAGTGCACCCGTCACAAATATGACGGTGGCCTCGGGCCGCGTCGCTCGCCACAACAGGGCCAGCAACGCCGCCCCCTCGAGGGCGACGGTGACCGTGGCCGGTGCCCCCCAGCCGGCGACGCGGACGTGCAGCTGGTGGGCGGTACTTCCCAGCAGTACCAAGGCGTAGCAAGCGGCAACGGACCACTTGATGGCGCGCCACACGGAGGTGGGGAGCCGGACGGTGTCCGGCAGCCCCCCACCCCAGCCCGGCGCCGAGGGGCCCGGCCCGTTGGCGTCCCCAGCCGTGCCTATCTCACTTGCCTCCCGCGTCCCGGCGTTGGAGCAGGAAGTAGCCGAGGGCCAACAGCACGGCCACAAACAGCGCCAGTTCCCCGAACCCGAGCCAGGCGGGCAACGTGTTGGCGTCCCTGGTGACCATCAGGACCTGTTCGCCCGCTCCTGTGGGCCAGTACTTCTCCACCGGTAGCCGCCAAGAGTTGGGTAGGGCCTCGAGCACCCCGGGGAGCACGAACAGGACACCGATCACGGCGGTGATGGCCGCCGCCGTGTACCGCAAGATGGTGCCGGCGGCAACGGCCATAAGCCCTATGAGAGCGATGTACAGCCCGCCGCCGACCACAGCCCGGGCCACGTCGGGCTGGCCGAGAGAGGCCGTGGGCTGGTGCCCGCTGATCATGAGCTGACCGACGAAGAACGCCACCCAGCTCACCAGCTCGCCGGTCACCACCGCCACGGCGCCGAACACGGCGGCCTTGGCGGCCAACAACCGGCCCCGGCGGGGCACGGCCGCCAGACTGGTGCGGATCATGCCCGTGCTGTACTCGCTGGTTATGGCCAGCACCCCGAGCACGGCGATCGTGAGCTGGCCGATCACGAGCCCCGACAAGCTTGTAGAGGTCGGGTCCCACGTCCCATTACCGGGCCCAAAATGGACCGACGACTCGTAGGAGATGAGGGCCCCCAGCCCCACCACGAAGGCCACGGTCGCCGCCAGCGTGAAAAATGTAGAGCGCAGCGTCCTGATCTTGGTCCACTCCGACAGGAAAGCATTCGCGAAGGTGGCGGGCCGGTAGCCGGCCGCCGGTGGAGGACCGATGACGGTCGTCGGTACTTGCAAAATCGTCGAAGCCATCGCCCTACCTCCCCCCCACACCGGACGGCACCGGGTTGGTGGGACCGGCCCCAGCGTGGAACTCCACACTGTCCTGGGTCAGTTCCATGAAAGCCTCCTCCAGTGATACTTCCTGCGGGGTCAACTCGTACAGCACCGTCCCCCCTTCAGCGGCGAGCTTGCCGATGGCCGGCGCTTCCAGGCCCTGGACCATCATGGCCCCGTCGGGGCGTGCTTCTACCGAGGCGCCGGCGTTTTCCAACCGGGCCCTCAGAGCAACGGCGTCGGGAGTGCGGACGAGCACGGCCCGCCCCGAGCTCGCCCTGATGACGTCGTCCACGCTGGAGTCGGCGATGAGGCGCCCTCTCCCTATCACGATCAGGTGGTCGGCGGTGAGGGCCATCTCGCTCATCAAGTGGCTGGACACGAGCACGGTGCGGCCCTGAGCGGCGAGGGCGCGCATGAGGGTCCTGATCCAGCGGATCCCCTCGGGGTCGAGGCCGTTCACCGGCTCGTCGAACATGAGTACCGGCGGGTCGCCCAGCAAGGCCGCCGCTATGCCCAGTCGCTGGCTCATGCCGAGCGAGAACCCACCGGTGCGCTTGCGGGCCACGTCGGTGAGCCCCACCATGTCGAGGACCTCGTCGACGCGCCGGCCGGGGATGCCGTTACTTTGCGCCAGGCAGAGCAGGTGGAAATAGGCACGTCGGCCGCCATGGAGCGCTCCGGCGTCGAGCAGGGCCCCGACTTCGCGCAGTGGTGCCGGCAGGTCCACATAGGCCCGCCCGTGCACCGTTATATTTCCCGAGGTCGGCCGGTCGAGCCCGATGATCATGCGCATAGTGGTGCTCTTGCCGGCGCCGTTCGGCCCCAAAAACCCCGTGACCATCCCGGGGCTCACGTCGAACGACAGGTCGTCCACCGCCACGGTCGTGCCGAAGTGCTTTGTAAGGTTGCGCACTTCGATCATCCACGTACCTCCTCGTCTGTCAGCCGCGTTCGCGACCTCAAGGACATCGTCTCGCGTCAACCGCGTCTGCGCATCGGTACCAGGTCTGAAATTTCCCTCATCCTCGAGGATGAGGTGCGGTGGCAACCGTCGAGCCGTAGCCGTTGCGTACACCAAGTCTTCGCGCTCAGTTCACCTGGACGTTGTAAAGCGGCGGCTAAATTTTCGCAACACGACTATTCGCCGTCGCGACCAGGAGGCGGTTCGGGCAGGAGAGAGTGAGTTGGAAAAAATGCGCACGCGCCCAGTCAAAATCTCGGTCCCGTTGACCGTTCTCGTCGCCGCGTTCGGTGCCGCGATCAGCTCCTACGGGCCGGCGGCATCGGCTCAGGCGGCTACGACTACCACCTTCACGGCTCGCGTGTTCGCCTCCGGCGCTCAGCTTTCGCATGCGACGGCCAAAGGCGAGGAGCCGATCTCGGAGCCTGACGACATCACTTTCTTACGGGGGGACATCTTCGTCGGCTTCCAAAATGGCGTCGGCCCCCAAGGCCAGGCCAGCACGACGGGCGACGTTGACAGCACCATCGTCGAGTTCGACCTGGCCGGCCACGCCGTTGGCCAGTGGGACGTGGTCGGCAAGTGCGACGGTGTGACTGCAGACCCGTCGACAGGTCGGCTCATAGCCACCGTCAACGAGGACGCCCGTTCGAGCATCTACCTCATCGACCCGGCTACGGGCACCGTCGTGCACTACCGCTACAACGAGCCGTTGCCGAGCAAGGGAGGCACCGATGCCATCTCGGTCTACGACGGCATGGTCCTCATCAGTGCCTCCGCACCGGGCACTACGGGCAAAGCGGCGCCCCAGCCCTCTTATCCTGCCGTGTACCGGGCCGTCTTCGACCCCGCGACCCGGCTCGCCACCGTGTCCCCGCTCTTTTTCGACGAAGCCCAGGCGACCGTCGCCGGCAAAGACAGCCCGCTCTCGGGCCAGCTCAAACGGCTGGCTCTCACCGATCCCGACTCCAACGAGGACGTCCCCTCCTTCGCCCCGCGTTTCGCGGGCGACTTCATGCTCACCAGCCAGGGCGACAAAGAGCAGATCTTCGTCCACGACGCCGGCGGCCCGTCCCAGTCACTTTCGGTGCTGGGACTTTCGGGCTCGGTGGACGATACGGCGTGGGCTTCCGACCAGACCGGGGCCATTTACACCACGGACAACTCCAACAACACCATCTACAAGGTCACCGGGCCGTTCCGCCGCGGCGAGGTCTTCGTGGCGGCCACGCCGTGCGACGCCAACAACGCGCCGGCCACCTGCCCCGCGCCCGGGTTCCCTCCCAACTACCTGGGCGAGCTCAACCCCAGCACCGGAGCCATCGCCCGGGCCCCCCTAACCGGTCCGGCGGTCGCCGCCCAGGGCATGCTTTTCCTGCCTTGACGTTAATGGCCGGGGTCTAGCCGACCCGGAGCACACGAGCGAGATGGAGCTGGAGCTTCGGCATGGGACGTTCCGCCTCTATATCGAAGGGATCACCGGCAAGTTCCGGGCGCAAACGGCCCACGAGCCGGCTTATGGGACGACGTGCTCGGACTACTTCCACGTCACCGCCAGCGTGCCGATCGTGGCCGGGTCGGGCACCGGTGCCTACCGCGGGATCGGCGGCAGCTTCTCGTTGACCCTCACCGGTAACGAGGACCAGAAGACCCCGCCGTGCGAGCCTGGGTTCGCCAGCCAGATCTTCGTGCTGGTCGGCTCACGCGGCTCATCCT
>PMWT01000079.1 GCA_003166025.1 Acidimicrobiaceae bacterium
GTGGGCAAGAGCGTGGTGGTGGCTGGTCTGTGCCGGTGGCTGGCTCGAGAGGGAGTGAGGGTGGCGCCCTTCAAGGCCCAGAACATGTCGCTCAACTCCTACGTGACCAGGGCCGGCGAGGAGATCGGCCGGGCCCAGGCGGCCCAGGCCCGGGCTTGCTATATCGAGCCTGAGGCCGTGATGGCGCCGGTGCTGCTCAAGCCGGGAAGTGGCGGCACCGCCCAGCTGATCGTGCTCGGAAAGGCCGTGGGCGAGCACGAGGCCGGCCGGTACCGGGGCACCGTGCAGGGCGGCCTGCTGAGCGTGGTGACCGAAGCCTTCGCCGGGCTGGCTCGCCGCTTCGACGTTGTGATCTGCGAGGGCGCTGGCAGCCCGGCCGAGGTCAACTTGAGGGGCTCCGACATCGTCAACATGGGCTTCGCCCGGGCCACCGGCGTCCCCGTCCTGCTAGTGGGTGACATCGACCCCGGCGGGGTGTTCGCCTCCCTGGTCGGGACGCTGGCAGTGCTGAGCCCGGCCGACCAGGAGCTCATCGCCGGGTTCGTGGTCAACAAGTTCCGGGGCGACCGCGCCCTTCTCGAGCCCGGGCTGGAGATGCTGCAGGAGCTCACCGGGCGGCCCACCCTGGGAGTGCTGCCCTTCGTCGGCGACATCGGCCTGGACGCCGAGGACTCGGTCGACCGGGCCTTGCTGCTGTCCGGCGGCCCGCCCCTGGGTGACGACGTCCTGCGAGTGCACGTGGTGGCGCTGCCCCGGATGAGCAACCATACCGACGTCGACGCCCTGGCCGTCGAGCCCGGTGTGGTGGTCCGCTTCATCACCGGGCCGGCCGAGATGGCCGACGCCGACCTGGTGGTGCTGCCCGGGACCCGGTCCACCGTGGCCGACCTGGCCTGGCTGCGCGAACGAGGGCTCGACGTGGCCCTTCAGCGTCACGCCGCCGGCGGCCGGCCCTTGCTCGGCGTCTGTGGCGGCTACCAGATGCTCGGGACCAGCATCGACGACCCAGTGGAGAGCGGGGCGGGACCGACCCCCGGCCTCGGGCTCCTACCCGTGCAGACCCGCTTCGGGCCGGACAAAGTGCTGGCCCGCCCCCAGCGGGCCCTGGCCGACGGCACCATCGTGGAGGGCTACGAGATCCATCACGGCGTGGTGACCAGGCAGGGCGGGGAACCCCTGGTGGCCGACGAGGGCTGCCGCGCCGGGGCAGTGGCCGGGACGGTGTGGCACGGGCTCCTGGAAAACGACGCCTTCCGGCGCGACTACCTCTCCGAGGTGGCCCGTACCTGCGGCCGAAGTTTCGTCGTGGCCCCGACCACGTCGTTCGCGGGCCTACGGGAGGAGCAACTGGACCGGCTGGGCGATCTCGTGGCCGAGCACATCGACCAGGACGCGGTCAAGAGGCTGCTCGATGGCGGCCACCGGCCCGCTCCCCCGCTCCGGCTCGTCCTTGGGAAGGCTCAGGACGAGGCCGGGACGCGCTGGTAAGAGTGCTCCGGGCCGAGGGGCTCGGCGCCGGGCGGGACCTGGAAGTAGCGGAGCTCGCCGGCCCAGCTGAACACCAGCCTGGGGCCCGGGGCGTAACCGGCTACGCCGAAAGCATATGAACTGCCGTGGGAAAGCCCGTTCTTGAAACCGGCTCCGGCCACCATGGCGCCGGGGATGTTGTCGGCCAGGATGATGTCCCGATGGCCCCAGCACCGCTGGCTGGTGGGCGTGGTGCAGTCCACGTTGGTACCGCCATAGCCGTCGTCGTACATCCAGCCGTAGTCGGCCTCGGCCGTCGAGTTCGGGCCCCCTTCCCAGATGTCACCGAAGCCGATGGCCGGGTCGATGCCGGCCGCGGCTGCTCTTTGTGCCTGGCGGTCCAGAGGACGGGTCAGGCCGGCGACGGGCGCCTCGCCTCGGTTGACCCGCTCCAGGTCGATTATGACCAGCATCTGCTCCGGCACGGTCAGCCGGCCGAAGTTGGACGGCAGGACCAGGGGGCCTACGCCCTGCTGGGCCCGGCAGTAGTCGATGAGCTCCAGCGCGCCGGCGGCCGTCGACAGCTGGGCCCAGGACGGGGCACAGTTGGCCGCCGGGTTGGCCGGTGGGACGGTGCCCAGGACCGCCGACGGTACAGAGACTGTGGTGACCGGCGCCGACGTCGGCGTAGGCGTAGGCGAAGTGCCCGAAGTCCCTGTGCCCGAAGTCGGTGTGGTCGAAGTCGTCGTGCTCGAAGTCGTCGTGCCCGAAGTCGTCGTGGTGGTAGGCCCGGGTACGGGCTGGCGCGGTGTTACCGAGCCTGTGGCGTTCGCTGGTGGGCCCGGCCAAGTCATGGCCATAACAACTACCGCCAGGGCGCCGACGAAGGTCCGCAACGGCCGGGTTCCCACATTTGAAGTTCGTCGAGCTGAGCCCAAAACTTAGGGCGAGGCGAAAGTTGAGGCAGGACCAGGGGCTTTACGAGGTCAAATGGAGTCAAATTGAGTAGTCCAGGGGCTCGAGGGTCTCGGCCACACTGCGGACGCGCACCTGGCTGCTGTGGTAGACGTACGAGCGGGGCGCCACGCTCGTGGTGAGCCAGACGTTGCCTCCGATGACGCTGTCGTGCCCGACCGTCGTCGTGCCCCCGAGCACGGTGGCGTTGGCGTAGATGACGACCCGGTCCTCGATGGTCGGGTGGCGCTTCTGGCCCGCCTCGCTCTTGCTGACACTGAGGGCGCCCAGGGTCACGCCCTGGTAGATCTTGACCTCGTCACCGATGACGGCAGTCTCACCGATCACGATCCCCGTGCCGTGGTCGATGCAGAAGGACAGTCCGACCTGGGCCCCGGGGTGGATGTCGACCCCGGTGCGGCCATGGGCCACCTCGGACAGCAACCGGGGCAGGAGGGGCACGTCGAGGGTGTGCAACCCGTGGGCGAGGCGATGGACGGCGATGGCGATGAAGCCCGGGTAGGCGGCGATGACTTCCTCGAGGCTCTCGGCGGCGGGGTCACCGGCGGCGATGGCGGCGGCGTCGGCCCGCAGCATCCCGTAGATCCCGGGCAGCAGGGCCGAGAAACGCCCAGCCAGTTGGGTTGAGCGCTCGTCCGGCACAACCGTGCACAGCACCCGTTCCAGGTCCGCTCGGAGCAGGGTAAGCCGGGCGCGGACTTCGTCCTCCGGAGCTCTCACATCGGCCGCACGCTGGGGGAAGAACAGGGCCATGACCTCGTCTACGAACCCTTCGACCTCGTACTTGGACGGCAGGACGGGCGCCAGGGGATGGCGCTGGCTCAGCAACGTCTCGGCGAAGGAGTGGTCGAGGTCGTGGAGGTCCACGGTGGGAAATAGTAGGCCCTGCCAGCGCGGGCCTCGCTGCCGTAACCTGGTCTCCTGGAGGTTCTTCACGAAAGGGCGGCTTTCCATGACCGATACGACTAGTGATACGAAACCCCAGCCCAAGCCTTCCTTTGACGGGTGGGGGACGGCATTGGAGGTGGGTGGCCTGCACTTCACCGCCTCGTTCCGCGCGTCGGGCGCCACCCTCAGGGTGTTCGGGCTGGTAGGGGGCAGGCAGACGGAGGTGCTCCGCTTCGACGACTTCGTCGACGGGCCCCACTACCACGTCCCCGCCGAGGGCCCCCAGATCATCTTCGACGAGACCGAGCTGGGCGAGCCGCTGGCCTGGTTTGTGGCCGAGATCAGGGACCACCTGGAAGAAATGCTGACAGCGGCCGGCTTCGGCGAGCTCGTGGAGGTGGTCGACGCCAAGGCGGTGGCCGAAAATGCCGGCACGATAAGGAAGATGATGGTGGACTGCGTCCCGGACGGTTACGTCCGCAGCCCGGGCGTCGGTCTACGCCGGGCCAACGGCTGAGGTCCCCGCCGCCACCGGCCCGGCTCAGGCCGGGGTTGGTCAGCTCGCTTGGCCGAGCGCGGCGAGCGAAGGCACGCGGCCGCTCAGCTCCGGGACCAATTGCTCGAAGTACTTCTGGATATCCGCCTTTATGGCCGGGGCGCTGGAGATGAACGTCTGGATGTCCGACGGCTGGAACAGCGCGAGCCAGGCCGAGACCGACTGGAAAGCGGTGCGCAGAGGGCTCACGAACCAGCTGCCGTTCTCCTCCACCGTCACAAATCCCTCGTCCGGCTTGGCGCTGAGGAGGCGCTCGAGGACCGGCTGCACGGAGGCCGGGAGCATTTGGACGATCTTGTCGACGCTGCCGATTTCCTGGCTCCGGCACTCGTGTGTGACGCGGCCCTGGTACTGCTCGGTCACGCACCCGTTGGCATAGCTGACGTTGGCCCCGTGGGCGCTGAGCTGGAAGGTCATTCCCGGGCCGACCTGGACGAGGGTGCCGTCACTGAGCGGTTGGGTGGTGAAGTTGAGGTTGGAAAACCCGATGCTCACCTCTGTTTTCGCCGTGTCGAGGGCGGACTGCGCCTGGGGCAGCCAGTCGGGGGCATAGGCGTCCAGCGCCGCCATCTCGTCGGGTGGGAAGTCGGCCAACAGGCCCCCGAGGTCAAAGTTGGACACGTCGTCGAAGAGAGCCTGGACGGCGCCCTGGGGCGTCGAGGCGCCGACAGCCTGCAGCGCGGTCGAGGCCGGGGGGGCGCCGCTTTGGCCCTCGCCCTTCAGCACGTTTATGGCGATGCTGTAGCCCAGGCTCACGTACCAGCTGCCGCCAACCTCCTCGGTGCCCAGCACCAGCGGGCCCGAGGCCGGGGACGTCGCCGTGTGGGGGGTGCCATTGAGCGCGACCCCGAGAAGATCCTTGAAGTACGTAGCCAATGGCAACTGGCCGGGGTCGACCGAGCCGGTGACGCTCCCGCCGGTCACCGTCACGGCGGCCACGTCGGGGGCCAGCTGGTCGGTGCTGGTGGCAAACCCCTTGTACTGGGCGGACAGCCCCGTCACATCGCCCAGGTCGGCCCCGGTGGAGAGTATGCCGAGGCGCTTGAACTGTCCGAAGATGTCCTCTGCTTGCGAACGACTTAAACCTTCACTTCCCGACGCGGTCGTGGGGCCTCGCGGATTAACCCAACGCATATCCCCGGCCGGTGGCGACAGAAATACCGCTTACTGCGGAGACTGGATAGTTACTACGGAGACTGAGTAGCCCCGGCGTTGCACGGCCGCCCTGCGGCGCTGTGCACCCCCCTCTGGTCGGTGGTCGGGCAGAGTTTCACGGTGCTGCCATTTAGCAGCGTCGTGGTCTCATAAGGGATGACCCCAACCGCCGGGTTACCCTGCAGCGACATGATGGTCTTGGTCGGGCCACCGTTATCGGCTAAGGGGCCGAGCTGGGCCGCACCCTGGCCAACGTCGCCCGTGCCCGCGTTGAGGCAGGTCTGGTTGCTCCCGACGTTGTGCCCTCCGTCGTTCCAGGTCCCCGCGGGCCGGTCGCAGCTGCCGTTGAAGATGTCCGCAGCGACCGAGGTGACGCTGGTACCACCGTTGTCACCGTTGTCAATGGCGCCTCCGTCGTGGTTGGCGACGTTGCCCGACAACGTGGACGCCCACAAGCTGAGCGAGCCGCTGCCGTTGTCGCCGTTGTCGATGGCACCCCCGTCGTGGCTGGCCATGTTGCCCGAAAACGTTGAGGCCGACACGCTGAGGGAGCCTTTTCCTTGGTTGCCGGCGTTGTTGATCGCGCCGCCGTCGCTGGCCGTGTTACGCGAAAAGGTGGAGATCAGGACGCTGAGAGTGCCGCTGCCCCTGTCGCCGTTGTCGATGGCGCCCCCGTCGCTGGCGGCGGTGTTGCCCGAGAAGGTGGAGGCCGACACGGTGAGACCGCCGCTGCCGCTGTCCCCGTTGTCGACCGCACCCCCGTCGGTAGCCTTGTTGCCGGAGAACTTGGAGGCCGACACGGTGAGACCACCGCTGCCTCTATCAGCGTTGGCGATGGCACCGCCGTCCCTGCCGGCGGTGTTGCCCGAGAAGGTGNNTTGAACTGTCCGAAGATGTCCTCCAGGCCCGGCTCTATGGCGTCGCGTTCACCGGGGGCCACGCTGTCGAGCATGCCGATGACGTCGCTGTTGCCCAGGGCGGTGAACAGGTCGCTGACCGCCCCCGCCGGAGTGGCGGCCCCCCCGGCGCTGCCCCCTGACAGGGCCAGCGACGTGCCCGTCCCCGCTCCCACCAGGGCCACGGCGGCGGCCACGGTGAGAAGGGCGCGTCCCCGGGGGCGGCGCTGCCCGAGGGGCATAACGACGGCGTCGGGGGCCAGGGCCCCCAGCCCCGGCGCTTCGCCCGGGCCGAAGTCCGGGGGCACCGAGGCGAGGGCGTCCGGCGGTCCGGGCGGGACCGGTGGGTTCGGGCCGCCCAGCGACGGTAGTTGTTGCCAGGCGCTCGGGCCGGGGTCATCGGGCATGAAGAACGCTCCCTTGTCTCACGTAGCGAGCAGCGGTCGCCACTGCTGCGGTCCCCAGGACCAGACCGGCCCAGGGACCGGGCGGGACGTCGCTTTGGAACTTGACGAACAGCCAGGCCGAAAAAACCAGGGTGACCAACCCGGCCAACCCACAGAAGACGACCGACGCCCGAGCCGAGCGCACGAGGGCGGTGGCGCCCGAAAGCGCGGCCAGCGCGGGCACCGCCAGCACCGCCCATCCGAGCACGTGGGCCCATGGCCCGTGGACCATCCCGGCCCCTTGGACGGCCCGGACGAACACGAAACCCGAGCGCGTCGCCGCCCCTGTCCTGGCCCACGGCGCCAATAGCGCCGCAAAACACCCCAGGGCGAGCAGGGCCGGGCCAGCCGTGCGGGCCCAACCGGCCCTCGTCCCCGCGCTCAGGCCGCCGCCGACAGGGGAAGGGCTCGTGTACATGTTGGCTCTGTTTGCGCAGGGTACCACCGGCCCTGCGCTGGCCTCCCAGTTTTCTTCTGTGGCTTTCTTCATGACCGCGCTGCGTGAGCGGACCAAGGTGGGGCGTTCCCATGGCCCAGCAAAGCTGTGGAAACCCAGCCCCCGAGGTAGGCGATAGCGGTAAGCGATAATGAACGGGTGACAAAACGGGTCGCCGTGATCGGCAGCGGGTACGTGGGCACCGTCGTTTCGGCCTGCCTGGCTCATATCGGGCACAACGTCATCGGCGTCGAGAGCGATAACGCCAAGCTCGAGCTGCTGAGAGACGGACGGGCCCCCTTTTACGAGCGCAACCTCGACCAGCTCCTGGAGGCCGGGCGCCAAGCCGGTCGCCTCGGCTTCACGTCCGATATGGCGCTGGCCATGGACGAGTCGGATCTCGTGTTCATCTGCGTGGGCACCCCGTCCCGGCCCGACGGCAAGGCCGACATGAGCGCCATGCTCGAGGTGGCGCAGGCGGCGGCGCCCCATGTCAAGCACCCGCATACTTTTATCAATAAGAGCACGGTGCCGATCGGGTCCGGACGATGGCTCAGCTCGGTCATCGAGGACGCCGCCGGTGACCCTCGGGTGACCAAGCTCGTCCGGGTGGCCTCCAACCCCGAGTTCCTGCGGGAGGGCACCGCCGTTTCCGACTACCTGCACCCCGACCGCGTCGTCATCGGCGCCGACGACCCCGCCTCCCTCGACGACATCGTCGAGCTCTACCAGCCCGTGCTGGACCAGAGCTTTCCGGGTTCCGACCAACGGGGCCCGGTCCCCCTGGTCAAGACGGACCTCATGACGGCGGAGATGATCAAGTACGCCGCCAACGCCTTTTTGGCCACGAAGATCAGTTTCGCCAATGAAATGGCCCGCTTCTGCGACCTCATGGGCGCCGACATCCAGACCGTCACCGCCGGGATCGGCCTCGACCAGCGCATCGGGCCCCGGTTCCTCAATGCCGGGCTCGGCTGGGGCGGGTCCTGCTTCACCAAGGACGTCCTGGCCATGGTCACAACGGCGGCCGAGTACGGTTACCAGGCCCGGTTACTGGAGGCGACGCTGGCCATCAACAACGACCAGCGCCACCTCGTCGTCGAAAGATTGCTCCGCCACTTGAAAAACCTGCGGGGCGCCCGCATCGCCCTGCTGGGCCTGTCCTACAAGCCGGGCACGGACGACCTGCGCGATTCCCCGGCGCTGGACATCGCCACCCAGGTCATCGAGTACGGCGCCTTCGTGTCGGCCTACGACCCGGTGGTCAAAGCCCTCCCGGCGGGCCTGCCCGTGCGCATCGCCTCGGACGCCTACGCCGCCGCCGAGGGGGCCGACGCCGTCGTAGTCGCCACCGAGTGGCCCCAATTTATCGACCTGGACTTCGCCCGCCTGCGCTCGGCCATGAAAGGCGAACTGCTCTTCGACGGGCGCAACTGCCTGTCGCCGACCATCGTGGGAGCAGCGGGCCTGGTGTACGAGGGCGTGGGCCGCCGTGTACCGGGTAGTGCCCGAAGGCTAGCGATCGACCTGAGGGCGTAGCCTTCCAGGCGCGGTGGCGAGGGCAACGCCCCCATGAGAAAGGTCCTACGTGGTCATTGTCACCAACCTGCACCGGGCACAGTCCGACGGCGGTGTCGAAAGGAGCGTGTTCCAGGCCACGCGCGAGCTGGTCGGCCGGGGCCACCGCGTCAATTTGATATACGCGCAGGGCGGTGACCTCCTGCCCGGGTTCAGGCAAATGTGCGACTCCGTGCACCATGTCCGTTACACGGACTACTCCTTCCCCGAAAGCCGGGGGCGGGCCCTGATGGAGCACGTGCGCCTGCTGCCGGCCGTGGCGTTGGCGGCCAAGTGCCGCCCCGACGTCTACTACATGAACCGGACGTTCGCGGCCGAATGGGCGTTGCAGGCGGCGAAACTGTCGCCCGCCCCCGTGGTTTGCCATTGGCGGGGCACACAGACGCCCGGTCCCCGGTACGTGGCCTCACTGTCGGCCAAAGTCAGCCGGTTCGTGGCCAACTCGGCTTTCACCCGAGACGTGTGGCTGGCCGCCGGTATCGACCCCGACAAGGCCGACGTCGTCCATGCCGGCCTCGACCCGGCCGACTACCCCGAGGGCGGGGCCGCCGAACGGGAGGCGGCGCGCCGCCAGCTCGGTATCCCCGAGGGCGTTTTTGTAGCCGTTTTCGTCGGCCGCCTCGACTCCGAAAAAGGGGTCGAGGTGCTCCTCGAAGCGTGGCGGCAATTGGCCGTCGCTCCCGACGAGGCCCAGCTCCTACTGGTGGGCTCGCCCGTGCTGCACGCTGACGGCCGGGCCTATCTGGACCAGCTCAAGGCGTTGGCCCCGGCCGGGACGGTGCGCTTCCTCGGCGCCCGGGCCGACGTGGTCACGCCCCTGCACGCCGCCGATGTCGCCGTGGTCCCCTCCACCTGGGACGAGCCCTTCGGCCGCACCGTGATCGAGGCCCTGGCCACCGGTCGCCCTGTCGTCGCCTCCCGGGTCGGTGGGATCCCCGAAATGCTGAGCGGGCCCTTCGAGCGTTTCCTGTTCGAACGGGGGGACTCCGCCGGGCTGGCCACCCTGCTCTCCGGCCTGCGGGGCTGGCAGGGACGCGAGCCGGACCTGGGCGCCCAATGCGCGGCCCATGTCCGTGACCACTTCTCCGTCGGCCACATGGTCGACGGCATGGAAGCCGCCATCGGGCGCGCCCTGGGCGCCGGGGCCCGCTCGTGACCGCCGGCCCCGGTCCTGGGGGTGCCAGTCCTCTGAGTACCGGTCCGGCCGACGCCGCGCCCGTAGGCGTCGTCGCGCCCCATATGGACGACGCCGCCCTCAGCTGCGGGCAGATGCTGAGCGCCCATCCCGCCAGTCACGTCGTCACTGTTTTCACCTCCGGTCCGAAAAGCGTCCGGCCACTGCCGGAGTGGGACCGGCTGTCGGGCTCGTTCCAGCCCGGCGACGACGTCATGGGCCTGCGCCAAGTCGAGGACGACGCGGCCATGGCCGCGGTCGGGGCACATGCCCACCGGCTCGATTTCTGGGACGAGCAGTACCGGGCGGGGCGGCCGGTAATGCTGGCCCGCTTCCGGCCCGGGGCTGTGCAGGCGGCCCAGGCCAAGCTGGCCGACCCCGCCCTCGAGGCGGCCGTGGTCGAAAAACTGAGGGCCGTGCTGGCGGATCTCGATGTGCAGACCTGGTTCGTCCCTCTCGGTTTGTGGCATGGCGACCACAAAATGACCGCCCGAGCCTGCGTGCGCCTGGCCCACGACATGCCCGGGCGCCGGTGGGGGATCTACGAGGAGCTCCCCTATCGCTGGGAGGTGCCCGAGCAAGTGACGGCGGCCAAACAGCGGCTGGCGACCAACGGTTTCTCCCTCGAGCCCGCGCCCGTCGCCTCGAGCCCTGACAATGCCGGGAAATACGCCATGCTCGCCTGCTACCGCTCGCAGCTTCCCTGCCTCGGGGAGCGGGCCGATATCGCCGCCCGGGGGCCGGAGGTATTTTATTTCTTGAAAAGCCCGGCCGGCTGAGCCATGTCGGGGCTGTTCTGGCCGGTCCTCGTCATTTCAGGTTGTACCTTTTGAGGATGGGCCGAGACTTGAAGGTAGCGGTCGTAATTCCTACCTTCAACCGGCGCGACCTCGTCACCCAGGCCGTGCGGTCGGTCCTGGGCCAGACGTACACGGACTTGACCTGCCTGGCGATCGACAACGGCTCGACCGACGGTACGGGCGAAGCGCTGGCCGCCATCGGCGACCCTCGCCTCAAAGTACTGGTGGAGGACCGGCCCATGGGCGGCCCGGGCGCCCGCAACCTGGGCATCACCGCCGCCGAGGGCTGCGCATGGGTGGCGTTCCTCGACAGCGACGACGTGTGGGCACCGACCAAGCTCGAGCGCCAGATGGCCGCCATAGCCCGTTACCCCGAGGCTCGGTGGTCGGCTACGGCCTGCGTGAGCGTGGGCGAGGACCTGAGGGTGCGCCATGCCGTGCGCATGAGGGACGTACCGGCGACGTCGGGCGAAAGTGCCATCGTCAGTTCAGCTGAAGTGCGCGCCCTGCTGCTGGAGGACAACCGGGTCCCGGCCGGCAACTCGACCGTGCTGGCAGCCAGAGCGGTGCTACAGGAGGTGGGCGGGTTCGACGCCACCCTGGCCACCTGCGACGACTGGGACCTGTGGCTGCGCATAGCCGCCCTGTCCCCCCTGGCCTACATAGACGCGCCGCTCGCCGCCTACCGCCTCTGGGACGGCCAGTCCTCGTCCAACGAACGGGCTTTCATGCGCGACGCGGCCACGGTCCGGGCCCGCAACTTCGACGACGCCGGCCCCGTGCCCCGGAGCTTTTTTGCCCGCTGGGAAAGAGAAGCAGCGCGGCGCCATGTGGCCGCCAGGCGCCGGCTACCGGCCGCCCGCAGCTACATAAGAGCGGCCTGGGTGGGCGCCGCCCCGGGCCAGTTGGTTTACGCCGTCGCCGCCGTGGCCCTGCCCGGGGTGGCCGAGCGCCGGTTGCGCCGCCTCGAAACGGCCCAGCGCCTGCCCGAAGGCTGGGAGCCGGAGACCGAGCCCTGGCTGGCCCCTTACCGCACCGCCAATAACGTCAACGCCTGACCGCCCCTTCGTCGGCGGCCGTCTTCACCAGTTCCAGCACCCGGGGGCCGTTCACCTTCTCGTCAAACAGTTCGCAGGCGCGCCGGCGCCCGGCCGCGCCCATTTCCCGGCGCAGTTGGGGACTGGCGGCCAAGCGCTTCAAGGCCTCGGCCAAGGCGGCCACGTCCCCCGGGTTAATCAGGATCCCGGTGGCACCGTCGTCGACCACCTCCGGCACGGCCGCGATACGCGTGCTGACCACCGCCAGCCCGGCCGCCATGGCCTCGATGATGGCCAGGGGCATGGCGTCGCCCGCGGTGGGCAGGACGAAAACGTCGGCCGCGCCGAACAGGGCCGCCAACCTGGGGTCGTCCTGGTCGAGGTCGCGATGGACGCGCACCCGCTCCGACCCGGGCACCTCCGACTTCGTCACAATGTCGCATTCCCAGTCGGCCTCGAGCACCGCCAGCGCCGCCAGGAGGTCGGGGCCGCCTTTGCGGGCGAACTCGCCCCCGACGAAAAGCACCCGCAGGGGGCCGCCGTCGCGGCGCGGCCCAACCTCCCATTTTTCGACGTCGGTACCGGGCCGCACGATGGGGGCGCGGCGGGGCGCCACCCGGTAATCGTCCACCAGGGAGCGAGCGCACCACCGGCTCCACGGCATCGTGTAGGTGGCCCGCCGGAACGACGAACCTACGAGCCGGCGCTTCACGCCCTCGACTTGGCGGCCCTGTTTATGGTGCAGCGGGTAGGCCTCGTCGATGTTGATGGGCGTACCGTCGACCGAGATCACCGACGGCACCCGCCCCATGACCGGCCCCAGGAAAAGCGACAGGGTCTGGGTGTGCATGAACAGCACGTCGAAGCGCGCCGCCAGCCCGACCAACCGGGCGGCACTGGCGCTGACGCTCAGGCTGTAGTTAGCCGAGAAGGGGAACATCGTCGCCGGCCATACCTCGTGGCCCGGCTCGATGAGGAACCATTCCGCCCGCACGGACGGGTCGCGCTCGACCACCCGCTGGAGCATTTTGGTGAAGGTGACGTGCCCGATCGTGTACTCCATGACAAAACCGGCACGGTAGGTCCTGGGCTGTGGCCCACCCTCAGGCATCTAGAGCCTGGTCGATGTCCTCGATTATGTCGTCGATGTGCTCGAGGCCGACCGACAACCTGATCATTTCCGGTGGTATATCGGCCTTGGCCAACGCCGCCTCGTCCAATTGGCGGTGCGTGGTGGAGGCCGGGTGGGCGACCAGGGACTTGGCATCGCCCATGTTCACCAGGCGCTTGAACAGCTTGACGCTGTCGAAGAAATGGATGGCGGCGTCGTAGCCGCCCGCCGGCCCGAAGGTCACTATCGACGGGAAGCGGTCCCCCAGGTACTTGCGGGCCAGCAAATGGTAGGGGTTGTCGTCGAAACCCAGGTAGCGCACCCAGGAGACCCGGCGCTGCGCCGCCAGGTGCTCGGCCACCAGGCGGGCGTTGTGCTGCTGGCGCTCGAGGCGGACGGACAGGCTCTCCAGTCCCTGCAACAACAAAAAGGCGTTTAGAGGGGCGAGAGTGGCGCCCTCGTTGCGCAGGCCCACGGTGCGGGCGCGCACGGCGTAGGGCCGGTCCGGGAAGTCCCGGGCGTACACCACGCCGTGGAAAGCGGGCTCGGGCCGGCTGAACATGGGGAAGCGCTCGGGGTGCTCGGCCCAGGGGAACCGGCCGCCGTCTATGACGATGCCCCCGAGGGTCGTGCCGTGGCCGCCGACAAACTTGGTCAGCGAGTGGATGACGATGTCGGCCCCGTGCACAAAAGGCTTGAGGCACAAGGGCGTAGCCACGGTGTTGTCGACGATGAGCGGCACCCCGTGGCGGTGGGCCGCATCGGCCACCGCCTCGATGTCGACCACGTTGCCGGCCGGGTTGCCGATGCTCTCGCAGAAAACAGCCTTGGTGTTGTCGTCGATCAAAGCCTCGATGGCCTCGGCGGTGTCGTCGGCCGCAAACCGGGCTTCCACGCCCTCGCTCGGCAGGACGGCGGCGAAATAGGTATAAGTGGCGCCGTAAAGCTGGGGCGTGGTCACGATATTGGAGCCGAGGCCGGTCAGGTTGCGCACCGAAAGCCGCACCGCCGCCGCCCCCGAGCTCACGGCGACCGCCCCCACCCCTTGCTCCAGGCTGGTCATGCGCCGCTCGAGCACGTCGACCGTGGGGTTGTTGATGCGGTTGTAGTGAAAACCGGGGGTCTCCAGGTCGAAGACCGCTCCGGCGTGGGCGGCGTCCACGAAATCGTGGGCCACCGTCTGGTAGATGGGGACTGCTACCGCCCGGGTGCTGTCCGGCGTATAGCCGCCATGGACGGCAATTGTCTCGTCACGCACCACTATCAATGTAGAGGCGCTCATCGGCTCTCTGGCGGACGGACTCCAGCCAGTTGCCGATCAGGGCCCCCGATGCCGCGTCCCAGCGGGCCGTGACGTGGCGGGCGGCGAAGTCGAAGGGGAAGTCGGCCATGAGCTCGGGGTCGCGTCCCTTCTGGGCCAGCCTCATCTCGAACTCGGTCAGCACTTCGGCCCCCTCGCTGTCGAGCAGGTCGCCAGGGATGCGAGGGTAGGAGCCCTGGATCCCCCCGAGGTAGCGCCGGACGTCGCGCCGGTACTCCCTTAGCAGGGTGTACGGCCCGTACTCCGGGTGCCCCTGGAACAGCAGGAGCTCGCACTCGCCCTGCTGGCCCATAGCAACGGTCCAACCACCGTCGCGGGACTCGGACAGCACCTCGTAACCACTTTCCGAAAGGTCCGTGGCCGGGATGTCGTTGAAGCGGGAATGGGGCCAGACCGTCTCGCCCACGCCGGCCATGAGCGGGTGGGAATGGTCGATGAACTGCTCGAAAACGCCGCTGCATTTGTCAAGGAGCATGCGCCGGGGCACCTGGTGGAAGGCCCACATGGCCGCATGGGCGCTCATGCAAGACACGAGGGCGCTGGGGACGGCGGTGGTCATCCAGCGCAGGAGCCTCTCCATGGCCGGCCAGAAGAGCTCCTCGGTCAGCTCAGGCTGCTTGGGCTCGGCGCCCGTGACTATGACGGCGTCGGGCGGGTTGGCGTAGAGGTGCTCGATGGGCTTGTAGCCGTGCGAGATCAGGGCCAGGATGCCCGGGCCGCGTACGACCCCGGGCAGGGTGTAGCGGTCGAAGGTGATGGCGTGGTGGGCCGAGGCCGCTCCCAGGAGCCCTTCGAACTGGCGCTCGGTCTCCTCGAAAGCCCCGTCGGGCATGCTGTTGACAAAGGCGAGCCGCAAGGTCCGCGGCGCCGCCACGGCCGGGCCACCGGCAACCAGGCCGGCCGCTCCCGAGGTGGCGGCGGAGCCGTTGAGCTCGATGACCCGGGCGGCCCGCCCGACCACTTCGTTGGCGCAGAAATCGGCGTCGATAAAGGCCCGCACCCGGCTTTTAGGCGACGGTATGTAGAGGGTGAAGTAGCGCACCCCTTCGCTCAGCACACCGAAGACCCACACGTGCGGCTGGGGCCGGCCCCTCACGTCCAAGGGGTGGAAGTCCTCGGTGAGGTCGATGCTGCCGACGGGGGTGCCGTCGAAGTCGAGCGGGCGCACCCGGCCCCGCTCCACCATGCTGGTGAACAGGGGGTTGGCCGAGCGGGAAATGGACGGCAGGTCGAGGTGGGCCCGGATGAGGCGGTCGACCTCGACCTCGGCGAGCTGGTCGAGATGGGTGGAGCGGACCAGGATCCTCCCGCCGTCGGCCGGCAGGAGCTCGGGGGAGGGGCCGAAGGGCAGCCTGAGGACGCCGGCGTCGATGAGGGCCAGCAACTGCTGGGACCGGAAAGCGGGCGGGCCGGCGACCAGGCGGGCAAAACGGCTGTGCATGTTGACCTGGAAGTCGACGTGTGAGGTGAGGCTCAGGCCCTTGAACTCGACGGCCAGGCGCAGCGTGTCGCGCAGTGCCCGCAGCGTCTCCAGGGCGGCCTTCAGGGGGCTCGTCCCCCCCGTCACCAGCGCCTCGGCCAGGTCGGCGTCCAGGACCGAGTAGATCTTGTCCTGGTAGTCCTGGCCACTGGTGTAGTGGGCGTCCTTGCCGGCGAAGAGGTGGGCCTCGGCGCTGAACTCGCCGTACTTTCCGGCCAACAGGGCGCGGACCTCGGCGAAGGTCCCCGACGCCCACGCCTCGACCAGGAGCTCACGCACGCTGCGAGCCTCTTCGGGCCCGTCGGCCTGGCGGGCGGCGGTCATGTAGTAGCACAGCTCCATCTCGGCGAACACCAGGGGTAACAGCTCGTGGCGGGCGTCGATAAAGCGCTTGGTCCCGTCGTCATGCCTCTTCAGGGCGGCGACGGCCTCCATGGTGCAGATGGCCGGTTCGTAGTCGCCCACGGGGTCGGCGGTGGCGAACGACTTGGCGCAGTACGGGTAGCCGCTGCGGGAAAACAGGTAGATAGAGGGCTCCCGGCCGCTGCGGTGGTAGACGAGCCGGCCGTAAAGGGCGTCGGTGTAATGACCGCCGAGCCCGACGGTGAGAGCGGTGATGACGTCGAGAGCGACCAGGCCCATGCCCTCGACGGCGATCTTCTCGTGCGGGCCGGTGATGTCCAGGTAGGCCTTGACGGGGTAGGGGCTGGTGGCCAGCGGCCCCGCTGAGCCCATATTGGCTATGTCCTGGACGTGCCCGGTGGTGAGGATGGCGTCGTCGACGACGAGCTGTTCGCCGTTGTCGAGGTACACCCGCTCGCGCCCGTCATCGGTGGCCTCGACGTCGATGGCGCACGCCTTGTGCAACTTGATGGCGATGTTGCCCGGGGCTTCGGCACATAAGACCTGGTAGAACCACTCGAGGTACTCCCCCATGATCCGCCGGGGAAGAAAGTCGTGCGGGCCCACAGGCGTGCCCTCGGTCGAGATGGCGCACTCCACGCCCTGCCAGTGGTAGCCCTTGTCCTTCACCCACTCGTAAAACCCGCGCCCGAGCCGGGAGTCGTCGAGGGTCTCGGGGAACGGGTACATGGAGTGCTGCCCGCACGGAGTGTTGAGGACCAGGTAATCGGGCTGGTCCAGGGAGTACATGCCCCCGCCGGGGCGGCCGGGCTCGACGACGTGGACCACGATGTCGCTATCGGGCGTCCGCCGGGCTGCGTCGACAAATCGTTCCAGGGCGCACAGGCCCCAGGGGCCCAGGCCCACGATGCTGATCTCAGCCACGGTTCCTCACCAGACGATTCTTAGCATTGCACCACGTCTTAGTCGCCGGGCGGGGGGCCCAGAAGAAAAATCTTCGCCGTTCCGCACGTTTAGCGTCGAAGATCGCGCTAATTGTAGTGAGGGCTGTCGAACGGCGCCAGATAGGCCTGGCGAACATCGCGCTCCCCCACCGCTGTGCCGGGAGGTGCCCCCGCACTGGCAAGATGAGGTCCTGAAAACGAGCGCATTGTGGTTCGGTCCGCCGGGACGCCCGCTGTTCGGCCGGGCTTACATGCCCGAAGGGGGGACCGCGTACGCCGGGGTCGTACTTTGTCCCCCGTTCGGGCTGGAGGCGCAGGGGGCGGGGCGGGCCTACCGGGCCCTGGCCGAGAGGCTGGCGACCGAGGGCCTCGCCGTCGTCCAGGTCGACTACGACGGCACCGGTGATTCGGCCGGCTGGGCCGGCGACCCGGACCGGGCGCAGGCCTGGCAAGGGTCGGTGCGGGCCGCCGTGGACCTGCTGCGGGCCGGGGGCGCGGCCAAGGTGTGCGTGGTCGGGATGCGCATGGGCGCCACGCTGGCGGCGTGGGCTGCCGGGGAGTGCGCGCTGGCCGGGCTCGTACTGTGGGACCCCTGCGACAGCGGCCGCAGCTACCTGCGCGAGGAGGCCCTCCTGCGCTCGGTGTACCTCGGGGACCAGGGCCTCGACATCCCCGTCGACGAGGCCACGGCCGGGGCGGGCGGCGCCGAGATCCTGGGTACCGTCTACGACGCGGACGCCGTAAAGGCCATGACGGCGCTGGCCCTCGAGGCCTGCCCCGGTCCCCTGCCCGGCCATGTGCTGGCCCTGCTGCGGCCGGACCGCCCCCCCAAGCGGGCCGTCCGGGAGTGGTTGGCGCAGGCCAGGGCCGAACTGGCCGAGGCCGTCGGGCAAGAGCAGGTCATCTCCGTCTGGCCCCTCAAGTCCGTGGTGCCCGAAGCCACCCTCGACATCATCGTCTCGTGGCTGGCGGGCGTGGCCGGTGTGCCCGTGGGTGGCGGCGGGGACGGCGGGGATGGCGGGGACGGCGGGGACGGCGGGGACGGCGGGGACAGGTCGGCGGTGGACGGCGGGGACAGGTCGGCGGTGGACGGCGGGGACGGCGCGGAGAGGTCGGCGGTGGTGCTGCCGGCGCAGCTCAGCGCCGTGGTCGCCGGCCCCGACGGCGAGGAGGTTGCCGAGGAGATCACGTACATGGGCCCGGACCGGCTTTTCGGGATCGTGTCCCGCCCCAGCGGTCCTGCCCCCTCGACCACGGTCATCTTGCTCAACTCCGGGCGCATCGACCACATCGGGCCGGGCCGGCTGTGGGTCGAACTGGCCCGGTCGTGGGCCGGCGCCGGCGTGCCCGTGGTGCGGGTGGACCTAGCCGGGTTGGGCGACAGCCCGGCCCGGCCCGGGCGTTCGGCCGGCCTCGTCTACTCTCCCGAGGCCCTCGACGACGTGGCCGCGGTCGCCCACGCCGTCTCGCCCGCCGACCCCTCAGCGGTCGTGCTCATGGGGCTGTGCTCGGGCGCCTGGCATTCGGTCCAGGCCGCTCTGACCGGCGGCGCCCGGGGCGTCGTGGCCATCAACCTGGTCCCCCCGAGCCCTCCGGGCGACCCCGCCCCCCGGTCGCCCGAAGCCGCCCCCGGCAGCTCCGGCTACCGTGCCCGGCTGGCGACGGCCAAGACTGCCCTGCACCGGAGCGCCTCGCGTCTTCCCGGCCACCATTACCTGGGCGGCCTGTCCCGGCGGGGGCAGGACGTGAGGTCGTGGCTGGAGCACCGCCTGCGGGGCGATGACGTGCTCGCCTTCCACCTGCGGGGCCTGGCCCGGAAGGATATCGACACCCTGGTGGTGGCCGGGAGCTACGAAGGCCGCCAGGTCCGCCAGGGCGAAGCTGCGCTGCTGTGGCGCATGGAGAAAAAGGGCGGGTTCCGCATTGTCGTGCTCCCCGACATCGACCACACCCTGTTTACCCAGGGCACGCGCCGCCAGGTCCTGCCCCTGCTGACCGAGCGCGTCATGGCGCAGTGCGCCCCGGGGCCTCGTCCCGACTTTGCAGCCACGCGCTAACCCCGTCCCGTCACTACGCTCTTGGCCATCGATAGCCCGCGCGTCGTCGCTACCATCTCCGGGCCCTGGCCGGCCCCCGTGGAAACATTGCTCCCGCACCAATGGAGCTACTGGTCCTTCCTGCGCAAGATGCTGAGCGCCGCCAAAGGTGCGGACGCCGTGATCCTGCGGGGCACGAGCGGCTTCGGCGCCGGCTACGTCGAAGCGGTGGCCGGTTTGTTGATAAAGCTGCGCTGGCGGCACCCGCCCTTGGTCCTGGTCAGTGATGCCACCTGGGACGTGACCAGCCAGGCGTTGGAGGACCGCCTGCCCCGCTTCGCCCGGCCGCTGCTGCCCCGGCTGGGCCGCCTCGGGGTGCGGGCGACCGACGGGCGCCACGTCATCTACGGGGTGCTCTCGAGCGACGAAAAACAAGGCTTCGAGGGGCGCTGGGGCATCGACGGGCGCCGCGTCCGCTTCACCCCCTTTTACGCCACGTTGGGCCGTGACTTGGCCAGTTCGGCCACCGATGGGGGCTACGTGTTCGCCGGCGGCAACAGCTACCGGGACTACGACCTGCTGGTGAAGGCGGTCGAGGGCCTCGACGTCCCGGTACGGCTGGCATCTTCGTGGAGGCCGTCGCAGCCGCTGCCCCCCAACGTCGAGGTGGCTTCGCTGCCCCAGGACGAGTACAACCGGACGATGCTCGGGGCCGGCCTGATGGTGGTCCCGCTGCGCCCGGCGGCCCGCAGCGCCGGCCAACAGACCTACCTCAGCGCCATGCTGGCGGGCAAGCCGTTGATAGTGACCGACGCCCCCGGTGTGCGGGACTACGTGGTGCCCGGCCAGACGGCCTTGGTCGTCGAAAACGACCCGGAGGCCCTGCGCGCCGCCATTACCTGGGTACTCGACCCGGCCAATAAGGCCGAAGTGCAGCTGATGACCGAAAGGGCGCGCCGAACCGTCGAAGAGCAGTACCTGGCCCGTCATTACTTCGCCCGACTGTGGGAGACCGCCACTCAGGAGGCGGCCACTCAGGAGGCGGCCANNACGGTGCCGCCGGCCCCGCCCCCGGGAACATTTGAGGCCGTGCCCACGACGTCCGTACCACTGCCGACCTCGACGACGAGCGCGCACGATTTGCTGGGCCTGGTCCTGGCCCACGCCGAGCTGAGGCCGGACAGCCCGGCGCTGCAGGACGACCATGGCCGCTTCACCTACGGGGAACTGGCCCGCCACGTGGCCAACCTGGCTTCGGGCTTGAGCGCCCTGGGCGTGGGGGCCGGCGACCGGGTGGGCCTTTACCTGCCCAACTCCGCCGACTTCGTGAGCCTGGCCCTGAGCTGCCTGTGGCTGGGGGCGGTGTGGGTGCCTCTTCAGGTCAACAGCCCGCCACCGCGCTTGGCCACGGTGACCGAGGACTGCAGCCCCGCCCTCGTGGTGGCCCGGGAGGAAGACGGCGCGGCGCTGGAGGGCCTGGGCCGGCGCCTGGCCACCCCGGCCGAGGTCGCCGCCGCCGGTCCGGCCGAGGTCGCCGCCGGTCCGGCCCGCGTCCCCCGGGCACAGGGCGTCCCCCGGGCACAGGGCACCGACCGCGACGCCTACTTGATCTACACCTCCGGCACCACCGGCGTGCCCAAGGGGGTGCGCGCCCGCCAAGACGCCGTGTGCTGGGAAACGTGCCGGACCGCCGAGGTGCTGGGCCTGGACCAGACCACCAGGGGCCTGGCCGTGTCGGCGTTCAATTTCGACGGGTCCTACGGCCTGGTCTTCCCCGTCCTGGTGGCCGGGGGCTTGTTGATCGTGCCCCGCCGTGAGGACATCTTGTACCCCAAGCGCTTCTACCAGTTCGTGGTGGACGAAGGGGTCACGTTCACCAGTTTCTCGCCCAGCTATTTGCGCCTGGTCATGCGCGCCCGCCAGTCCGTCCGCCTGGCCGGCTCCCGGCTGCGGGCGCTGCTCCTCGGGGGCGAGGAATGCGTGGCGGCCGATGTGCGCAAATTATGGTCCGTCCTGCCCGAGGTACGGGTGTTCAACCGTTACGGCCCCACCGAGACGACCATCGCCGTGACCACGTACGAGATCACCCCCGAGGACGTGGCGTCGGGCCATGTACCGATCGGGACGCCGCACCGGGGCACCGACTTCTTCTTGGTGGACGAGGGCGGCGGGCTCGTCGCCGGCCCCGGCGCGCCAGGCGAGCTTTACATCGGCGGCAAGCAGTTGATGCGCGGCTATTGGGGCGACGAGGAGCTCTCCCGAGGGGCCCTGCGCAACGACGTCGTCGCGGGCCGGACGCTCTACAAGACGGGCGACCTAGTCTGGCGCGACGCCGCCGGCCGCTACATGTACATGGGCCGCCTCGACGACGTGGTCAAGCGCAACGGCGTGCGCATATCCCTGGCCGAAGTGGCCCGGGCCTTCCACGACGTCCCCGGGGTCACCGCCGTCGCCTGCGCCCTGGTCGACCTGTCCGGCGCGCCCGGGATCGCCGCCTTCGTGGAGGCTCCCCCGGCCACGGACGTGGCCGGCCTGTTCGTCACGGCCGAGGCCCAGCTGCCGGCGGCCATGCTGCCCGACGAGATCCACATCGTGGAGTCGCTGCCCATGACGCCCCAGGGCAAGGTCGACCGCCGCCGGCTACTGGCCGCCAACGGGCGCACGGCCTGGGAGGGCCAGGCCCTGTAAGGACGCGCCTTGAGCTCCCGGTCGCCGAGGGCGAACCAACGGCCTGGGCACCGACGGCGTGCAAGGTGGGCCCGGCTATGCAGTCACGCCCTCGGCCATGGCCAGCACCGCGCCGATGACGCGCCGGTACTCGCCCTCGGCGATCAGTTCTAGCGGCTTGCGCCAATCGAGGTCCGAGTTGGGGCTGCGCAGCCACAGCCGGGCTGGCTCGTCCCGAAGCACGCCTCGCAGCTGGTCCACCACCACCTTAAGCTCGAGGAGACGGTCCTCGGCGTCTCGGCGGGGCATGGCCTTGGCGCTGGTCCATCGGCTGACGCTGCGCGGGGTGACGCCGGTGATTTGGGCCAGGTCGCCCGCGTCGATGACGTGGGTGCCTATTAGCTCGTCGAGGACTCCGCTCAGTACAGCCACACTGTCTCCTTGGTGTCGTGTGGTTCGACAGGTCAGTGTCTAGCATAATGTCGGCACAACGTCTCGGTTACTTCTGGCATCTCCTTTCGTTTTCCAGCATGAAAAGCCAAGAGCTCCCGCCAATTAGCGCACGAGGCGCACAAAATCGGATGTAATCCCCACTAAGCCCCCTCGAAGCACTCCGCTTTGTGGACTTTCTTACGCGCCGGCACCCGTTTGACGGCCTGTTTTCGGGCTCTTCGCGATGTGAGGCCGGCCAGGCGCCACGCAAGATAACAGGAGGGTCATGAGCCATCTCGACGCCAACTTCTTGCTGGTGCGCTTCGACCGCCTGAGAGCGGCCGAAAGCAAGTACCTGCGGGCGATGGCAAAGCTGGACCAGGGCCTCACCGCTCAGGCAACATCGCTTCCCGGCTCGGGGTCAAGGCGGAGCCCGTAATGCCCCGCCGTAGCGCTCCGGTCGCCAAAGGGATGGTCTACAGCCCTGCCCACGGTGACACCGCTTTCACCGTCCCGCTTTTCGACGAGTTCCTCCTGCGGGCGTTACCCAGGCCCTGAGCGCCTCTCTCGGGCACTCGGACTTCACTCCTTGTGTGTACCACATACGGTGGTACACGAGGTGCGTGAACGAGCCCGACAGCGAGCAGTCCCAACTCGACCGTTTTCTTGACCTTCTGTACTCGAGCGACGAGGCCACTGCCGGCACCTCTATCCGCCTGCCCGAGAACTTACGCGAGGCAGCCGAGGGACAGGGACGCGGCACCGCCTCGTTCCTGCCTCGCCGCATCACCCAGTTCCGAGCCGAGGACCTCGAGCTGGTCGACCTTCGGCAGCCTGAGCACCTTGCCGCTGTTGGGCTTGACCTCGAAGACCTGACCGCGGACGACTGGGCACCTTGCCAACGTGTCGGGGCCGCCGCGCACTTTCTGCGAACCGCTGGCATCATTGCCCCGTCCGCCGTCGGCATCGGTGACACCATCGCCATCTTCGAAGCCCGCATCGCCAGCGCGGCACTTCGGATCACCGACGGCTACATGCTTGGCCCGTGACAGCCCCTTGACGTTTCTGCCCGGGACCGGGCTCTAGCTGCTCTAGGCCCCGTAGACCGGGCTGCACGGTTGCTGGGACTGGGACCAGGCATTGAGGAAGGCTCCGTTTTCCCAGGTTAGGGAACGGCCCCCCGTCCCAATCGAGCCCGTCCCACACGTCCCAGTTGAAATCGATCGCGGGGCCCGTGCGCTGGCCCACCAAGGTGTTGGCGCTGTCCTGGGGCGGGAACTCGTGCGAGCCGTCGTCCGTCTAGACAGGAGCGCTGACCGACCGTGGTAGCACTAGGTGGCCTTTTCCGTCACCTCGTCCACGGCGGCCCGGATGGCGTCGACCGATGCGAAGGTGCTCTTGCGCAGCAGGCTGTCGGGGAACTCGATGTCGAAAACGTCCTCCAGGGCGATCATCACGTTGACCGCGGCATGAGAGCTCAGGCCCGCCCCGTACAGGTCGGCATCGTCATCGAGGGTGGCGACGTCCACCCGCAGGCGGCCGAACTCGGCCAATATGTCCCGGATCTGCTCGTCTATCACGGCTCACCATCTTTCCTGATCTCGCCGCTGTCACACTCACTGTCACACTCACCGTCACGCTCATCGTCACGCTCACCGGGCCGGCGCCGCCCGCTACCGCCGCCGGAGCCCACGGCGACAGCCATGGCCACGCCACCGGCGCTGGAGACGCTCAGCGTGACCCGGCCGATCCCCGCCTCTTGCGCCAAGGCGGCGGCGGTGCCCGACAGTCGTACCGAGCACCCGGCCGGTCGGTGGCGGCGGACCTCGATCGTGCGCCAGTCGAGTCCCTGTTCCCCCGGCGCCAGCACCTTGATGGTGGCCTCCTTGCCGGCGAAGCGCTCGGCCAGGTCGGCGCAGGCCCGAACGGGCACGGAGCCCGGCCAGAGGGCCAGTTCGTCGTCGCTGAACACGCGCCGGGCGTAGCGGTCACCAAAGCGCGCCAGCGAGCGGGCCACCTCGCTCACCTCCACCATGTCGGTACCAACCCGGAGCACGGTGCCAGGTTAACGCCGGTCATCGCCCTGGGGGCGGGCCCGCTCGCCGATTTCCGGCCGGCCGCCCTCACGGCGCGCCGACGGGCACCTCGGTGACGGCCGTGCCCGGGCCGATGTGGCCGGCGAAGCCGGGACGGTCCAGCGCCCGGCGCATGTACGCGGCCAACTGATGGTGCTCGGGCGCCCCGGAGGGACCGGGGCAGAAAGCCAGGCCGATGCGCCGCCCAGGCGCCGGCGGCCGGAACCGGGCCACGGCCAGTTTGCCTTTGCGCGTCTCCACCGGCAGGGCCGTGGCCGGCAGCAGCGTCGTGCCCAGCCCGGCCGCCACCAACTGGGCGATGGTGGTGAGCGAGGCGGCCCGGGCCGGGTGGTCGGCCACCGCCCCGGCCTGGCGGCAGATGTCGAGGACCTGTCCCGACAGACAGTGCCCCTCTTCGAGCAGCAGCAGGCGCACGTCGCGCAGCACGGCCCGGCTGAGGCCCACCTTGCCCGCCAGGGGGTGCTCAGGCGGGACCAGCAGGACGAAGTCCTCCCAGTAAAGAGGTACCTCGACCACGCCCGGGGCCCCGGTCGGCAGCGCCAGCACGATGGCGTCGAGGTTGCCCGCCGACAGGTCGTCGAGGAGCCGGGCCGTCTGGTCCTCGGTCACCTGGAGGTGCAGGTCGGGCCAGCGCCGGCCCAGCGCCCGCAGCACCGGGGCCAGTACGTAGGGCGCCACCGTGGGGATGACGCCCAGGCGCAACGGGGTGCCGCCGGGTACAGCCGGCTGCGTGGCCAAGCCGACCAGGTGGTCCACTTCGGCCAGCGCCCGGCGCGCCCGGGCCGCCGCCTGCTCGCCCGCCGGCGTCAGCACCACCCTGCGGCTGGTCCGGTCGGCCAGGGCCACTCCCAGGGCCGCCTCCAGGCCGGCGATGGCGGCCGAAACCGAGGGCTGGCTCACGCCGAGCTCCTCGGCCGCCTGGCCGAAATGAAGATGGTCCGCCAAGGCGACCAGGGCCCGTAACTGGGCCAGGGTCGGCCCGTGGGCCGAAGCCGGGGCATCGGACATAAGAACAGCCTATCAATCTGGTCTAGAATGCCTTAAGCAACCTATCGGTGGCCGTTCGGCGCCGCCTCCTTTGATAGGTTGGATGGCCTACAGGTGAACAATTTCACATACTCCAAAGGAGCGTGCAGTGCTGACCGTCGGTGACAAGTTCCCCGAATTTTCGATGACCGCCCTAGTCCCGGGGCGCCTCGGCGACGTCCAGGCCTCCACCCCGGAGGACTATTTCACGACCGTCGGCTCCGGGTCCTACAAGGGCAAGTGGAAGGTCGTGTTCTTCTGGCCCAAGGACTTCACTTTCGTGTGCCCGACCGAGATCGCCGAGTTCGGGCGGCTCAACTCCGAGTTTGCCGACCGTGACGCCCAGGTGATCGGCGCCTCGGTGGACAACGAGTTCGTGCACTATGCCTGGCGCATCCAGCACGAGGACCTCCTCGACCTGCCCTTCCCGATGCTCTCCGACGTCAAGCGGGAGCTGTCGAGCCTCCTCGGGGTCCTCGGCGACGACGGGGTGGCGCAGCGGGCCACCTTCCTGGTCGACCCCAACGGCGACATCCAGTTCGCCATGGTCACCGCCGGGTCCGTGGGCCGCAACGTCTCCGAGGTCCTGCGGGTGCTCGACGCCCTGCAGACCGACGAGCTGTGCGCCTGCAACTGGCAGAAGGGCCAGCCCACGATCAACGCCACCGACCTCATGCACCAGGCGGC
Source organism: Acidimicrobiaceae bacterium (assembly GCA_003166025.1). Classification (GTDB taxonomy): domain Bacteria; phylum Actinomycetota; class Acidimicrobiia; order Acidimicrobiales; family Palsa-688; genus Fen-671. The sequence goes on from PMWT01000079.1 coordinate 25,572, forward strand.
CTGACCATGGGGCTCGAGGCCGTCAAGGACATGCTCCCGGACTACGCCCGGGACCTGAAGCTCAACCTGGGCGGCCTCGTAAACACCTCGCCGCTCAGCGAGCAACAGCTGTGGGGCGCCATCGTCGCCGTGGCGGCGGCGTCGGCGCCCTCACCGGCCGTCGCCCACCTGGACGAAGAGGCCAAGCAACACCTCTCGGCCGAGGCATACTCGGCGGCCCACGCCGCCGCCGCCATCATGGCTATGAACAACGTCTACTACCGGGCCAAGCACCTGCTGTCCGACATGGGCGTCACCAGCTACGACAACGTGCCGCCCCGCTTGCGCATGCAGGTGATCGGGGCCCACGGCGGAGCGCCCAAAGAGGACTTCGAGCTGTGGTGCCTGGCCGTCTCGGCCGTGAACGCCTGTGGCTCATGCCTGGTCTCGCACGAACAGGAACTGCGCAAGGCCGGCATGTCGACCGAACAGATCCACGAAGGGCTGCGTGTCGCTTCGGTCGTAAAGGCCGTCTGCGCCACGCTCAGCGCCGAAATGGCGCTCGCCTAACAGCTGCGCTGCCAGATGAGCGCCTTGGCCAGGGCGCCCCATTCGTAGACGACGTCGTAGGCGAAGGTGGCGAGAGGCGGCCGGGCCACGACCACCTGGACCGAACCGCTGAAGCAGCGTTCCACGCGCACGCGAGCACGGGTGGCCTGGGGCAGCGAGGTGACGAGGATGAGGCTGTGCCAGTCGTGCTGGCGCGCCTGTTGGGCGGCATAGCGGGCCTCGCCCATGGTGCTAAACGGGTCGGGCCGAAAGCACTGCAAGCGGACACCGGGAAAGCTCGCCCGGGGGCAGTTCCACTCGACCGACGCCACCGAGACGAGCATCACCGGTGCCGCCCGCTCCCGGGCCAGCGCCTCGGCCACCTGCCAGCGGGGCCCGGAGAAGTTTAGGACCACGACGGCATCGGCATGGGCTCCTGCGACCGGGTCGCGCGCCGGCCAGACAAACAACTTGGCGCTGAGCGCGACCCACAACAAGGCCAGCACCGCCACCACGGCACCCGCCCGGCGCCACCCCCGGCGCTTGGTCTTTGTCGTCGCCGCAGCGGCCACCATCCCGCCACGGTACGGCCTCGCCCGGCGAGCCGCGCGTACACCCGGGAGCCGCGCCCGCAGGCGTGCCCGCAGGCGTGCCGACAGGTGCGAACGAGGCGTTGGAGAATTGCGGGCCGCCCTACGCGCTGGCAACCTGGCACGGTGACCAGCGCCGGGCGTCCGCGGTTGCGGCCCACTGTGAGCCTGATGGGGGTCGAGCTCGACAATGTTAGCGAAGACGAGATGCTCGACCATGTTTTTTCATCGTTGTCGGCCGAGCACGGAGGGTGGGCGGCCAGCCTCAATGTCGACATCCTGAGGCAAACCGTGGCCAGCCCCGAGCTGCGCCGGTTGATGGCCGGGGCCGACCTGGTGCTGGCGGACGGGATGCCCATGCTGTGGGCGGGCCGGCTGCAGGGCACACCCGTGACGGCCCGGGTGCCCACCTCCGAGGCCATTTACTCCCTGTCCGCGCTGGCGGCGCGCCGGGGCACCGGGGTCTTCTTCCTCGGGGGCAACCCGGGCACGGCCGAGGCCACGGCCGCCATAATGGCGGCCCGGTACCCCGGCCTGGCGACCGCTCACGCCTGCCCGCCCATGGGGTTCGAAAAGGCCCCCGCGGCCATGCAGGACGTCGTCGCAACACTGGAACAAAGCAAGGCCGGTATTGTCTTTTGTGCCTTCGGGTGCCCCAAGCAGGAACGCGTGATGGACGGCCTTCGCGACCGCTTCCCCGACAAATGGTTCTTCGCCGCCGGCGGGACCTTCAGCATGATCGCGGGCGAAGCCCCTAAAGCCCCGGCGTGGATGAGAAAGGCCGGCCTCGAGTGGGTGCACCGGCTCCGCCTCGAGCCCAGGCGCCTGTTCGTCAGGTACGTCGTGCACGACGTACCGTTCTGCCTGCGGCTCATGGCCTCGAGCGCGGCGACGCGGCGCCGGGGCCCAGAGCGGCACTGAGCCGGCGAAGGGCTTAAGCCACTAGGCGTAGCGGCAACGCGGCTCCTTCGCCACTCGCGCCCTATCAGCCCGCGATTTTTTCTTACTGACGATGATAAGGTACCACCCAAGCCGCACGGTCGACCACAATCAGCGGTTGTTTTCGATCATGCCCGCATACCCTCGGTTACGGACGGGGGCCCCGGGTAGAGTCGCACTGTTCCGACAAGAAGGCAGGTCAGGGACGAGAGATAGAGCGAGATGTAGCGGTAAGTGAGCCGCCCAGACCAGATCAGACGACCACTTTTTACCTTTAGCACACCGATACACCACTCGAGATAACGGCGGTCAACTAATGTCACAATCGACCATGGGAAGCGCACAGCGCTCGGACATCCCATTTGAGGGAGGCGTGCAACGGGCGGACGTTGCCCTCGACCTCACCCCTTCCGGGGTACAAAGCTGGACCGAGGTGGCGGCACCGGCCCCCCCTCTCACCGAAACCCCGGAGGTGCCCGACCCGGGCGTCGCCCTCACCGACATCACACCGACAGACATCACACCGACCGGCATCACACCGACCGGTGAGCTCAGCGCCGCGGCCGCCTCTCTGGGCCAGGCCCTGCGCGTACGTTCGTGGTTGTGGCTGGTGCTCCTGGCCGACACGGCCAGCCTGGCCGAGTCCTTTATTTTCGGCGCCGCCCTACGCCAGCCTTTCGGCGCCACCGAGGGCCCGTCACTGAGCAGCAGCGTGACGCGCGAGCTCCCCTTCCTACCCCTCTTCCTCCTGGCCATGGCGCTCTACGGTCTTTACCAGCGGGACCAGCGCCGCCTGCGCACCACCTCGTTCCTTGACATCGGCCGGCGCAACCACGCCCTGGCCCTGGGCGCCGTCGCCACCCTGGCCGTTTCCGCCGGTTTGCACCGCATCTTCGGCGTCGGCAAGTTGGGCTGGGTGGAAGTGCTGATGATGTGCCTTCCCGCCACTGCTCTCATGCCCCTGGCCCGTGCCGGTGTCGGCCAGGTGATGCGCCACCAGGGGACCATGCGCTCTCGTGTGGTGATCGTGGGCTCGGGCGCCGTCGCTTCGTCCTTGGCCCAGCGCCTCAAGTCCTGCGCCGACATCGAGCTGGTCGGGTTTGTCGATGACCGGCCCTACCTGTTGCCGTCCGGTCCGCTCGGCGAACCGCTGGGGACCATAACGGATCTGCCCCGTATATGTGCGCAAAGTGGTATCGACCGGGTGCTGGTGGCCTTCTCCCAGAGCTCGCCGGCCTTTGTGGTCGAGATGCTGCGCCGGCTTCCCTCCAACGTGCGCATCAGTGTTGTCCCCCGGCTGTTCGAACTGGTGACCTGGCAGTCGCACATCGAAGAACTGCACGGGCTGACGGTCATGGACGTGGCCCCCCCGAGCCTCGGCCCCCTGAGCCGGGCCACCAAGCGCTCTTTGGACATTGTCGTCAGCGCCGGCACACTGCTGGCCGTCACCCCGATGGTGGTGGTCACCGCCATAGCTATAAAACTCACTTCTCCGGGGCCGATTTTCTTCCGTCAGGACCGGATCGGCTACAAGGGCAAGACTTTCCGCATCATCAAGTTCAGGACGATGCAAGAGGGCGCCGAGGAGATCAAGATCGACTTGCGCGACCACAACGAGGTCGACGGCCCGTTGTTCAAGTTGCGCCACGACCCTCGGGTCACGGCTGTAGGCCGCTTCCTGCGGGCCTACAGCCTTGACGAGGTGCCCCAACTGTTCAACGTGTTGGCCGGCAACATGTCGCTGGTGGGGCCGAGGCCGTTCGTACCCGACGAGTCGGCCGGCATTGACGGCTGGGCGGCCCGCCGGTTCGAGGTAAGGCCCGGGATGACCGGCCTGTGGCAGGTGTCGGGCCGGAGCGATCTCCCCTTCGAGGAACTTCGCCAGCTCGACTACGCCTACGTCGCCTCGTGGTCTTTGGGATGGGACGTAAAGATCCTCTGGCACACACCGGGGACCGTCTTCGCCCGTCGCGGCGCCTACTAATCAGCGCTACCAACCGGCT
>PMWT01000037.1 GCA_003166025.1 Acidimicrobiaceae bacterium
TGCGGGTCGCGGGAACTGGTAATCAGCGATGTTCGAAGTGTGCCGAATAGCCATGATGCAGCGGCCCGTTGGTGAGCTATTCGTCATGGTCCGCGATCACGGACGGGGGGCGGTGCTGAGCTTCAGTAAGGGTGCACGGGGAGGATAAGACAGTCCTCTGAGAACAGTCGATGACTTCGAGTTCGTCGAGCGCGTGAGCGGTCGCGTTGGGCTTGGCCGCTCGGGCGATTTGGCACTGGGCCCCTTTGCTTTTCCTGCCACCAACGGCCCCCTGGGGGGCCGGCGGTCGTGGGAGCAGCCGCCGCGGCGCTCTGTCAGTTGGCGGTGACGGCCTGGGCGCGGGAGAACTGGGCCGCGTAAGTGGCCCAGTCTGCTCCGACGCTGCCGGCCCAGCGCACTGCCGTGAGCGGGCTCAGCCCTAGGACCTGGGCGACCATGGCGGCGGGCAGGCGGGCCGCTAGATGGCCGAGCGCGGACCGACGCGCTGGTGCTGGCTCGATGCCGAGGCGGCGCAGCCGCTGGCCGAGCTGGTAGGCGCTGAGGGGCGTCCCCGGGCGCAGACCGGGGAACAGCCATGGGCTGAGCGCTGGTGAGCCGACACCGCTATAGGGCCGGCGCTCTCTGGTGAGGCGGCCGAGCAGGTCATCGAGAGGCGGGGGCACGTCGATGGGCGTGACGCCGAGGTGCAGGCGTGTGCCGCCCGGGGAAACCTCGACCTGGTCGCGGGTGAGGGCGACGATGCGGGAGAGCTGTTGGCCGTAGACCAGCACCAGGGTGCCGGCGACCCGGTCGCCGAGCTCGAGGCCGTCGTCGTGCAGGAGGCGGCGCGCCATCGCCCAACGTCCGGCGTCGTCGGCCGCGGGGCCGCCCCGGCGGGGCTGGCCGGGGACGATGAAGCGCCCGGTGAGCTTGCGGTCCCCGGCCCATTCCAGGAAGTCCCGGACGCGGGGAGCACCTGGGGGCCCTTCGGCCAGCCAGTCGTCGACGTCGCCCTGGGTGCAGCTACCCAGGTCCCGTTGGCGGGCGGCCAAGAAGGCCAGGAAGGCGGTGGCGGAGTTGAGGCAGACCTTGGCGTAGCGGGTGTTGGTGCGTGCCGGCCCGGCGGTTTCGGACCGCTGGCGGGCCCGGCGCAGGACGCGCCAACGCGCATATGAGCGCAGCAGCCGGCGTTGGTCCCGGTCGGCGACGATGGCGAGATGGTCAGCGGCCCAAGCCTCGAGGCGCACGAGGGCGTCATCGCGCCGGGCCAGCACGCCGTTGGCGACGAGCAGGTGGCGCAGGTAGTCGGCGCCCTGGCGGGGACGGTGGGCGTCCAGGGCCTCGTGGGTGAGGGCGAGCCGGCCGGAGGCGACTTCGCCCAATAGCCGGGCTGCCGCCGAGCGGCGCAGCCAGTTATGGGCGCTATAGGGCTGGGGTGCCGCGGCTATTGCTTCGTAGACGGCCCGCAGCGGCCCGTCGGTGCTGCCGATGAGCTCGGCGGCACGGCCGGCGAGCGCACAACGTACGCAGCAGCCGTCCAGATATGGCCGTTGTTCTGCGCCACAGGACCGGCAAGTGGCCAGTGGGGCAACCCCGGCGCAGCCGGCACAAAGCCGGGCCCCCGGGCCGGGGGGCGACACCAGGCGGTGCTCGGCCCCGCACGCCAGACAGGTCCCCCGCCGGGACAGGGCAGCGCGGTAACAGGGCTCGCACACCGGCCCTTCAGCCCAGCGCGCACAAGCAGGCCGGTCCTTGCCGCAGTGGGCACAGCGGCTCAGCGCTTTGGGCGAACAGGTCATGCAGATGGGCCGGCCCGCGGCCACAAAGTTGCAGGGACGGCGCCGCCCGCACACCGCGCAAGTGGCCAGCGGGCCGTGGAAACAGCTGTCGCACAGTTCGCCTTCACCGTCATGGGCACGCCGTGCGATCGGGCGTACTCGTCCGCAGCGTGAGCAACGACGTTTGGGCCTAGGGGCGCAAGCCGCGCACAACGCTTCAGCGGCCGGCCCGCGCCCGGCCACGGGCTTGACCACCCCGCAGCGTGCACAAGCCACAGCAGTGTGGTGCCTGCGGCACGGGGGGCAGAGCCCGCCCAGCTCCGAGGCCGTGAGCTCCCGATGGGCACGCCCACAGCGGGCACAGGTCGGCTCGGACAGGGACGAGCCTCTGGAGCGCAGCTCGGCCACCAGCTTGCCGAGCACCGGCGGTGCCCCAACGAACAGCGCCCCCGGGCCTGGCTCGAGGGCTCTGGCCAGCACCGACAGCGCCCTGGCGTTCGGTGCCACAGCGTCTATGGCCGAGCTGACCTGGACGGCGCTGAGCCCCGCGCCCGCTTCGGCCACGCGCTGAGAGACCAGGTCCCTCCAAGCCTGGCGGTGCCCCGGGCTCACTCCGTCCGGGCCACCCGGGCCCGACGGGGGCGGATGTCGGCCACCGCGGCCCGGGCCGACGCGGGCTTGGCCGGCGCCGCCTTGCGCTCGGCTCGGACCGGCTCCACCAGCTCTGCCGGGCTGACCCCGAGGGCGTCGCACAGCGCCGCCAGCACGGTGAGGCTGACCCGTTGGGGGACCTTGGCCACCAGCCGGTAAACCTGTTCCCGGGACAGCACCACGCCCCGTTCGGCCAGCAGCGGCACCAGGTCCGAGGTGGCGAACATGCCCCGCTCGGCCATCCTCATCCTGAGGTGCCAGTTGTAGGACACCTTGGCCGTGGCGGCTCTGGTGCTCACCGGTCCCCCTGTTCCCCAAAAGCCCGGTCCAGCACCGCCCGCAGGGCCCGGTTGGTGTGGTCGGCGCCCACGGTNNTGGTGTAGATGGCCGTGGTCGAAGCCCAGGAATGGCCGGCCTGGTGCTGGACGAAGGTCGGGTCGGCACCGTCCTCTACGAGGTGGCTTATATAGCTGTGGCGCAGGCAGTGCACCGACAGCTCGGCCGGCAGGCCGGCGCACCGGCGCCACTGGGCGAAGCGCTCGTCTATGCGCCGGGGCGATATGCGCGCCCCCCGTTCGGTGAGCCACAGTGCCGGTCCCCGGGCCGCCTGGCCGTGCAATGGGCGCACCTGCTCTAGGTACTGGGCCAACGCTTCCACCGCCCAGGGCATGACCGAGGCGACTGCTCGGCGCCGGGGTGGGCTGCCCCTCATCGCCTTGCCGAAACGCACGTGGCAGATGCCGTAACCTCCCAGCTCAGGTGCGGCCGGGTTGGGGCCGAAGTCGGCCACGTCGAGCATCGCCGTCTCCCGGCAGCGCAAGCCCCAGCCGTAGGTCACCTTTATAAGCGTGGCATCCCTGAACGCCGCCAGCCATCCTTTGCGCGCCGAGCTGGCCGCCTCGTCCACCGCCGCGTCCGCGGTGTCGAACAGCGCCTGCAGCTCGGGCCGGGTAAACGGCCGGCGCCCGGGACGGCCCTCGTAGTCGGCGACATGGGCGGCACTGTTCCACTCGTTCAGGATCTCCCGGGGCGGTGCGACGCCCACCCGCTCCAGGCAGGCCTCAGACCAGCCGTAGCGGGGGTCGCAGATATAAGCAACGAACAACGCGAGCGAGCCCTGGTAGTTGCGCACCGTTGAGTGGGCCCACGCACCCTGGGCGACCCAGGCGTCGGCTTGGGCTGAGGTCCATTCCCACGGCCAGGCACCGCAAAAGGCCCTGAAACGCTCGACGACCCGCACCCTCTGGCGGGTGATCGTGGGGCTAAGGCGCCGGGCCGAGTGCTGGCGGCACCAGCCCGTGATCATGGCGTCGAACAGCGCCGGCTCGGGGCGCAGCGGCGTCGCCCCGTCGATAAGCACCAAAGACGCCGACCCGGCCAACCTCGCCACAGGCACCTCCCCGTCCCGGCACCGGAAGCCTCACAGTGGCACCAGGTGCAACACGATCAGATGACGTAGTGTTGCAGCTGACGTCGGTCAGTTGGTGGATGGTCGCCCTGACCTGGGAATACTCGGCGCCGTCACCCCGCCGAAGANNAGTTGCCGCAACATCGCTGATTTTGAGGAGGCTGGCGTAGAAGTGCCTGAGGTCGTGGAAGGTGGCCGAGGTCGGAAGGCCCACCTTCGTCGCTGCCGTTCGCCAGACGTCAGCGAAGCGGTTGCGGGGTACCGGCCCACCGGAGGCCGAGGTGAACAGCAGGCCGCCCTCTCCGGGCTCGAAGTGCTCCACGTGCCGCGCCAGCTTCGTGAGAACAAAGTCGGCGAGCGGGAGCGTACGGACAGACGACGGGGTCTTCGGGGGCGCCAGGTGCGGCGCCTGCCCAGTCAGCGTCAGGAGCTGGCGGTCGACCACGAGCTGGCGGCGCAAGAAGTCGACCCGGTCGACGGTGACGCCGAGCGCCTCGCCCTGACGNNCGGCGGCGCGGAGGCGCTCCGGCATCGCGTCGATGACGGCCAGCACCTGCGCCGTCTCCAGGGGTATCACCTGGGCGCGGACGCGCCGGGGGAGCTTCGTACCCACGCACGGGTTGCGGGCGATGAGCCGGTCGTCTACAGCCGCCTTGAAGATGGCGAAGACGAAGCGGAAAACCAGTTCGGTGGTGGCGGGCGCCAGCTCGTCTGACAAGCCCCGAGCCCAGGCCTGGATCTCCGAGGGCCGGATCGAGGCCAGGGGGCGGTTCCCGAACCTCGGGAGGACGTGCCCGAGCGGACCGGCGGCGCCGGGCACTCGG
>PMWT01000149.1 GCA_003166025.1 Acidimicrobiaceae bacterium
ATGGTCGAGGACCCGCTCTCGGAGAGGATCCTCTGGAAGGAGTACCGCGCCGGCGACACGATAATCGTGGACGCCGAAAACGGCGAGGTCACCTTCCGGGCCCTGGAGCACTTCGAACCGCCCCCGGTCGAGCTGGCCGGCGCCGGCAGTAGCGACTAGCACCCCTTCGGCCAGGCCACTGAGCAACCGCGTGCGGCAAAGGTCGGCAACGTCCTTTGCCGCCATCGCCTTGGGCGTCCTGCTCGCCGTTACGTTGGCCGCGTGCGGCGCCCGCGTGGACGTGAGCGTCAATGTGGTCAAGGCGGGGAGCGGTTCGGTCACCGTGGAGGTGCAACTGCCGCCGAGCACTGCGGACGCCATAGAGGACCTAAGGACGGGCCTTCCTGTCGGCGACCTGCGGCGGGCCGGGTGGACCGTCGTAGGTCCGCGGACCAACGCGGCCGGGACGACCATCGTCAGCGCCACGCATGACTTCTCGGACCTGGCGCAGTTGCCCACGCTCATGGCTGACATCGCCGGCAGCGGTGCCGAAGCGCAGCGGCCCTTCCGCTTGTCGGTGACAGAGCACAAGGGCGCCCTCGCCGACACCTTTCGGGCCGTCGGCACCATAGACCTCCGGTGCGACCTTTCGTGTTTCGACGACCCGGCCATGGCCGCCCGGGTTGGTTACCCGCTCGGGCTGCCGAGCGCAGACCTCCGCCGGCTCTTGGTGAACGGTCCCGGCGGCGGGCTCACCTTCCGCTTCCAGTTGTCGCTCCCCGGACGGCGGACATCACCGGCCATGCGTGCCGCAGGCGGCTCATCTGTCTTGGCCGTGGCACCTGCCCTGGGCGTCTCAACGCTTGTCGTCGCCGGCACCAGGAGCGTCAACGAAGGCTTCCTGCAACTAGTCGCTGGGGCCATCGTCGCCGGCGCCCTGGTCGTGTTGTGCACGGTGGCGTGGTTGTTGCGGCGTCGCCGTCGGCGACGTACAGGCCGGGCCCGCCGCCCAGACTTGGGGCCCCGGATGAGCCCCGGGGGCGGCCCTCGTGGCTTTCCTGTCACCGGCGGCCGCTAGCCTGCCCCTCGATGAGCAAGCCGCATCTGGTCCACCGCTGCCAAAGCTGCGGCGCGAGCCACAGCCGCTGGGCCGGGCGTTGCTCGGTATGCGGCGAATGGAACTCCCTCGAGGAGGAGCTGGTCGTCGACGGGCCGGTGGGCGGGGCCAGACCGGCTGGGCCGGGGCCCGGACCGGAGGGCAACGAAGGTGACTGCGTACCGGTAGCGCTGAGCGATGTCGACCTCAGCGCCCATGCGCCCATGCCGACCGGGATTGGCGAGCTGGACCGGGTGCTGGCCGGTGGCTTGTTGCCGGGCTCAGCCACGCTCTTGGGCGGAGAGCCCGGCACGGGAAAGTCGACCCTCCTGCTCCAGGCTCTGGCGGCTATGGCGTCGAGCGGTAGGCGCTGTCTTCTGGTGGCGGCGGAAGAGTCGGCCCAGCAGGTGCGACGGCGGGCTGGACGCCTGGGCACCGACGTGCCCGGGGTCTTCGTCGTGGAGGCGACGCGGTTGCCCCAGGTCGAGGCGGCGGTGGCCAGCCTGGCACCGGACATGGTCGTCGTGGACTCGGTGCAGGCCGTGAGCGACACCGAGGTGGCGTCACCGGCGGGGTCCATGGCCCAGGTGCGCGCCTGCTCGCACGGTCTGGTGGCGCTGGCCCGGGCGTCTCATGCCGCTCTGGTCCTGGTCGGGCACGTGACCAAGGACGGAGCACTGGCCGGTCCCCGGGCATTGGAGCACCTCGTGGACACGGTCCTCAGCTTCGAAGGGGACCGTTACTCCTCGCTCCGGGTGTTGCGGGCCGTTAAGCACCGCTTCGGCGCCACCGGTGAGACGGGCCTGTTCGAGATGGGCGAGAAAGGTCTGACCGGCGTGCCCGACCCCAGCAGCTTTTTCTTGGGGGACCGGTTGGTAGGGGCGCCAGGGTCAGCTCTAACCGTGCCCCTGGAGGGCTATCGCCCCCTGGTCGTCGAGGTCCAGGCCCTGGTCGGTCGGTCCTCTCCGGTGCCCCGACGCTTTGTGACGGGCCTGGATGCCGGCCGCGTCGGCTTCTTGGTGGCCGTCTTGGAGAAGCGGGCCGGGGTGCCCGTCGGCGACTGTGACGTCTACGTGTCGGTGGCCGGCGGGGCGCGTGCATGCGAGCCCGCTGCTGACCTCGCGGTATGCCTGGCCCTGGCGTCGTCCCTGTCCGGCAAGCCTCTCCCCGGCCAGATGGTGGCCCTGGGCGAGGTTGGCCTTGGCGGCGAGCTCCGCCGGGTCAACGCCATGCCGAAGCGGTTGACCGAGGCCCGACGCCTGGGTTTCCATGACGCGCTCGTCCCCGCCTCGACCGAGCGCCACGGCGCCCGGCCCGAGGACGACGCCCGGCCCGAGGACGGCGCCCGGCCACGGCGCCGTGAGCTTCCCGCCTCGACCCTCCGTCAAGCCCTGGCCCTGGCCCTGGGCGAAGGTCCGGCAGTTCGCATGGCCCAAGGGGAGCGACCTATCGTCCTTGTCGGTGACGAGAACCAGCGCCTTCGGTAATGGTCCCCGGGAGGGCCAGCGCTGCTCTCAGGGGAGGGAAGTGTGAGCCGAGTCACGGTCGATGGGGGCCGAAGCTTAGGCAAGCTTGACCGGAACGTTTTCGGAGGCTTCGTCGAGCACCTGGGCCGTTGTATCAACGGCGGGTTGTTCGAGGAGGGCTCGCCGTTGAGCGACAGCCGGGGCTTCCGCACCGATGTCCTGGAGTTGCTCAAGCCGCTGAGCCTCAGCGTGCTGCGCTGGCCGGGGGGCAACTTCGTCAGCAACTACCTATGGACCGACGGCATCGGGCCGCGCCACGCCCGGCCGCAGCGGCTTGAGCTGGCCTGGGGTGCTGTCGAGCCCAACCAGTTCGGGACGGACGAGTTCCTGGAGTATTGCGCCGAACTGGGCGCCACGCCCTACATCTGCCTCAACATGGGGACAGGGGACCTCTCCGACGCTCTTGCCTGGGTCGAGTACTGCAACTCGTCCGCCCGCAGCTACTGGGCCGACCGTCGCCGCCAGAACGGCCACGAGGCCGCTTACGGTGTCCCCTATTGGGGTCTCGGCAACGAGATGTACGGGGACTGGCAGGTGGGCCAGATGTCGGCGGACGAGTACGTAAGGGAGGCGGCGAGATGGGCCAAGGCCATCCGTCGCCTGGACCCTGCCGTCAAACTGGTGAGCTGCGGCCTCAACGGCTGGGACGAGTGGGACCGCGTCGTCATCGAAGCGATGGCATCTTTGGTCGACCTGCACTCGCTTCACATCTACACCGGTGCGCAGGACTACTGGACCAACGTCTTGACCCCCCACCAGGTGGAAAGGGCGATAAACCACACAAGTAGCCTCATATCCCGGGCGGTGTACAACCAGCGGTTGGCCCGTACGCCGCGCATCGCCTACGACGAATGGAACGTTTGGTACCGCACCGCCGACGGGGCTCTGGAGGAGCGCTATTCGTTCCCCGATGCGCTCGCCGTCGCCACTTACCTCAATATCTTCGTGCGGCACTGCGACTGGGTCAGGATGGCGAACCTGGCCCAGATGGTGAACGCGATCGCGCCAGTGGTGACGACGAAAACCGGCGCGTTCGTCCAGCCCATTTACTACCCGGTGCTGCTGCACGCCAAGGCCGCGCTCGAAGAGGCTGTCGACGTGCACGTCACTTCGCCGACCGTCGAGGGCCCTGAGCCCGCCGGCCGATGGCAGCACCGCATAGCCGACCTCGGGCCGTTTTCCACCATCGATGCTTCGGCGACGTCCGACGCCGGTCGGGAGAGGGTCGCGGTCACAATTGTCAACCGCGACCCGAGTTCTGCGGACCCGGTCGAGGTACGGCTCCGGGACGCGGTGTTCGCCGGTCAAGCCCGGGTCACGACCTTGACAGCCAGCCCGGGCCAGGCCGGCCGGCCGGCGCCGGACATCGAGGGAGTGAAGCTGGAAGAGGGTTTTGAGAGCGGTAATGACGACGTAATAGTGGTCTCTGTGCCGCCCGCTTCGTTTACGGTGATCGAGGCGAGGATAGCGGGGACGAGGTGACGGCCCGGGGGGCTAACCAGTCCACCCCCCCCAGCCCGGGCGCGCCCCGCCGGTCGCCGGCCATAACCGACGTTGCCAAGCTCGCCCATGTCTCCCACCAGACCGTCTCCCGGGTCCTCAATGCGCACCCGAGCGTCACCCCCCTGACCCGGGCCCGGGTGCTCGCCGCCATCGAGCAGCTCGGGTACCGGCCCAATGCGGCGGCCCGCGCCTTGGCCACCGGCCGCTCCAAGACCCTCGGGGTCGTCACCCTCAATACGACCTTTTTCGGCCCGGTGTCCACCCTTTACGCCATCGAGCAGGCGGCGCGTTCCGCTGGCTATTTCTTGAGCGTGGTGACCCTCCAGTCCATTGACCGCGACTCTGTGCGGGACGCCGTGGGCCGGGTGGCCGACCAGCATGTCGAGGGCATCGTCGTGATCGCGCCGCTCACCTCGGCCGCCGAGGCGCTCGATGACCTGCCCACGGACATGCCGGTGGTCGTGGTCGAAGGCGATCCCCGTGTCGACTTGGCCGCCGTTACCGTCGACCAGGCGGCGGGCGCCCGGGCCGCCACCACCTTCCTGCTCTCGTGCGGGCACCAGACCGTGTTCCACGTCGCCGGGCCGCCGGAGTGGCAGGAATCCCAGGGCCGTGCCTCCGGTTGGCTTTCAGCGCTGGGAGAGGCGGGCGCCGAAGTGACGTCGGCGCTGCCGGGCGACTGGACCGCTCGCTCGGGTTACCGGGCGGGCCGCGTGCTCGCCCGGGTGCCCGAGGCTACGGCCATCTTCGTGGCCAATGACCAGATGGCGCTGGGGGTCCTCCTGGCCCTACACGAGCACAACCGGCGGGTCCCCGAAGAGGTGGGCGTGATCGGTTTCGACGACATCCCCGAGTCGGCTTACTTCACGCCACCGCTGACCACCGTGCGCCAGGACTTCGACCGGGTGGGCCGGGCCAGCCTGAGGCTGTTGCTGGACCAGATCGAGTCCGGCGCCCGCAGCGGGGACCGGGTGGTGGTCCCGTCCCAACTTGTGGTCAGGCGGAGCACGCTAGGCGGCTCGGAGCGAGGGTACGACAGACCCGGGGCGCAGTCGACGGCCCACTGATGAGAGCGCTAACTTAGGCCCCATGGACGGCCCTGCATATGCAATCGGCCTCGACTTCGGGACAGCTTCGGCCCGCACCCTGCTGCTCGACCTGTCGACGGGGGAGGAACTGGCTGTTTCCGAGTTGGCCTATGCCGACGGCGTGATCGACGTCGAACTGCCTGGTGCGAGCGAGCGCCTACCCGCGGACTGGGCACTGCAAAACCCCGACGATTACACGGCCGTGCTGGGCTCGGGGATCTCGGAGGTCCTGCAAAAGGTCCCCGGGGCGGCTGGGCGCGTAATAGGCATGGGCCTGGACTTCACCTCCTGCACTGTGCTGCCGGTCACGGCGGAGGGGGCCCCCCTCTGCAGTTTGCCGGCCTGGCGAGACCGTCCTCACGCCTGGCCCAAGTTGTGGAAGCACCATGCCGCCCAGCACGTGGCCGACCGCCTGAACGAGGTGGCGTCCGAGCGCAAGGAAACCTTCCTCTCCCGTTACGGCGGTCGAATATCCTCCGAGTGGTACTTCCCCAAGTTGATCGAGATCTGGCTGGAAGACCGGGAGATCTATGACGCCGCCGGTGCCTTCCTCGAGGCGACCGACTGGGTGGTCTGGTACTTATGCGGTCAGCAGCGCCGCTCGGCGTGCCCGGCCGCTTACAAGGCCATGTGGTCGGAGGTTGACGGGCTGCCCCCCAGTGCCTTTTTCGAAGCCGCGTACCCCGGGTTCTCACGGCCCGCTGACAAATTGGGCCACACTTTTTACCCTCTCGGTAGCCGCGCCGGCTATCTCCGGGCCGACCTGGCGGGCCAATGGGGCTTGGCGGAGAACGTTGCCGTGGCCGTCGGCAATGTCGACTCCTTCGTCTCGTTCCCGGGCGCCGGTGCCGAAGGTAGCACCACTTTTGTGATGGTCATAGGGACCTCCATTTGCGACCTGGTCGTACACCCCGAGGAGGTGGCGCTGGAGGGGATCACCGGGGTCGCCAAGGACGGCATCATCCCCGGCCTCTACGGCTACGAGGCGGGGCAGCCGGCCGTCGGCGACATGTTCCGTTGGTTCGCCGAAAACCTGGCCCACGCCGGTGGCCCCGATGGCGCCGGCAGGACGTTGCGCGACCTCGAGCAGGCCGCAGCCGCCCTGGCCCCGGCCCAGACCGGGCTGGTCGCCCTGGACTGGTGGAACGGCAACCGCAGCGTCCTCGCCGACGCCGACCTGTCGGGCGTGATTGCCGGGCTTACACTGCAGACCAGCGCCGTGGACATCTACCGGGCCCTGCTCGAGTCGGTCGCCTTCGGCAACAAGGCGATCATGGACAACTTCGGTTCCGGAGGCCTGGAGCTGGACGAGATCGTCGCCTGCGGCGGCATCGCCGAAAAGAGCCCGTTGCTAATGCAGATAATCGCCGACGTGTCGGGCCGTACCGTGAGCGTGCCGTCTTCCTCCCAAGTCCCGGCGCGGGGCGCCGCCCTGTTCGGCGCGGTAGCCGCCGGGCCCGAGGCCGGTGGGTTCGCCTCTGTCGCCGAAGCCGCCGGGGCGCTCAGGCCCGGTATGGCCGGCACTTACCACCCTCGCCCGGGCGCCACCGCCACCTACGAGCAGGTCTACCGCATCTTCAAGGATGTGCACGACACGCTGGGACGGGAGCGGTCGGGCTGGCTGCACGGCCTTAAGCAGCTCAAACGCCAGGCCACGAGATCCGTCTGAAGGCGGCTCCATGCTCGAAGACCTGAAAGCCGCCGTGCTGTCGGCCAACCTCCAGCTACCTGCGGAGGGGCTGGTCACCCTCACCTGGGGCAACGTTTCGGGCAGAGACCCGGCCAGCGGCCTGGTAGTGATAAAGCCCTCCGGCCTGCCTTATGCGTCGATGACCGCGGCGGACATGGTGGTGGTCGACCAGGAGGGCAACGTGGTCGAAGGCGGGCGCCGGCCTTCCACCGACACCCCCACTCATCTCGTCCTCTACCAGGGCCTCGACGGGATCGGGGGCGTGGTGCACACCCACTCGACGTGGGCCACGTCCTGGGCCCAGGCTCAGCGCCCGATCCCGGTCCTCGGCACCACTCACGCCGACCTGTGCCCCGGCGAGGTGCCTCTCACCGCGGCGATGACGCCCGAGGAGGTCACCGGCGGCTATGAACGCGCCACCGGCGTGGTGGTGCTGCATGCCATTGCCGGCAGAGACGCTCACGAAGTGCCGGCAGTGCTCGTGAGGGGCCACGGCCCGTTTTGTTGGGGGGCAAGCCCGGCCGAGGCGGTGGAGGTAGCGGTGACGCTCGAGGCGGTGGCCAAGATGGCATGGTTGACAGTGGGGCTGGAACCGGGCGTCGGCCCTTTGGCCGCCCATATCGTGGAGCGCCATTTCTCTCGCAAACACGGCCCCGGCGCCTATTACGGACAGACAGCCTTTTACGGACAGACAGGGGAAAAGGGCGGCATATGAACACGACAATGAAGGCGTTGCGGCTGACGGCCCCCGGCGAGTTCGAACTGGTCGAGGAGCCCCGCCCCGAGCCGGGCCCCGGCGAGAGCCTGGTGCGCGTGTCGGCCGTCGGGGTGTGCGGGTCGGACCTGCATTGGTTCGGCCAGGGCGGCATTGGGGACGCCGTTCTCCACCGGCCCTTGGTCCTCGGCCACGAGTTCGGCGGGACGGTGGAGGGAGGCAGCCTGGACGGGCGCCGGGTGGCGGTGGACCCCGCCATCCCCGACAACGACTGCCCGCGGTGCCGGGAAGGCAACACCAACTTGTGCCCCCAGGTCCGTTTTGCCGGGCACGGCGCGACCGACGGGGGCTTGCGGGAGTACGTGGCCTGGCCCACGGCCCTCCTGCACCCGGTGCCGGACGGTTTCAGCCCTGCCACGGCGGCCATCCTCGAACCTCTCGGAGTAGCCCTCCACGGCTTTGACCTCGGCCATGTACGGTTCGCCAGTTCGGTCGCCATCGTCGGCTGCGGGCCCATCGGGCTGCTGGAGATCCAGGTGGCCCGGGCGGCCGGTGTGGCGTCCGTGATCGCGGTCGAACCACTCGCGCACCGGCGGACGGCGGCGGCCAAGTGCGGCGCCGATATCGTGCTCACGCCCGAGGAAGCCAAGCAACACCGGGGAGAGGTCGACGTCGCCTTCGAGGTCGCCGGTACCGACGACGCCGTGCTGACGAGCATGACGCTGGTCCGGCCGGGCGGGCGGGTGGTGCTGGCCGGCATCCCGGACGAGGACAAGACCAGTTTCCCGGCCGCCCTGGCCCGGCGCAAGGGCTTGACGATCGCCATGGTGCGCCGGATGAAGGATGTCTATCCGCGGGCTATCGACCTGGTCGCCCGGGGCGTGGTCGAGCTCGACTGGCTCGTCTCCCACCGTTCCCCGCTGGCCGAGGCGGCTGCTGCTTTTGCCGGGGCCGTCCGTCGCGAAGGCCTGAAGACCGTGATAGAGGTCGAGCGATATGTATAACGCGGACGATAACCGCTACGACCGGATGGGCTATCGCCGCTGCGGCCGGCGGGGCCTGTTGCTCCCGCCCATCGCTCTCGGGCTGTGGCAGAACTTCGGTGGCACGCGTCCCTTCGAAGACGGTAGGGCTATAGTCCGGCGCGCCTTCGACCTCGGCGTCACTCATTTCGACCTGGCCAACAACTACGGCCCGCCCTACGGCACGGCAGAGGAGACCTTCGGCCGCATCTTCGCCGCCGACCTTGTCCCTTACCGTGACGAGCTCGTCATCTCGACCAAAGCCGGTTTCGACATGTGG
The DNA here is from genome assembly GCA_003166025.1 of Acidimicrobiaceae bacterium. GTDB lineage: Bacteria > Actinomycetota > Acidimicrobiia > Acidimicrobiales > Palsa-688 > Fen-671. Next base: position 8,900 of record PMWT01000149.1, read on the forward strand.
CCGGGGCCCTACGGCGACGGGGGGTCGCGCAAGTACCTCCTGGCCAGTCTCGACCAGAGCCTGCGCCGCATGGGACTGGCCTACGTCGACATCTTCTACTCCCACCGCCCCGACCCGGCCACCCCTCTGGAGGAGACGATGGGGGCCCTTGCCAGCGCGGTGCACCAAGGCAAGGCTTTATACGCGGGGATTTCGAACTACCCTCCCGAGCGCACGGCAGAGGCCGCGGCCATCCTCGCCGCGTCGGGCGTGCCATTGCTCATCCACCAGCCCTCGTACTCGATGTTCAACCGGTGGGCCGAGGGTGGCCTGCTCGACGTCCTCGAGGCCGAGGGCGCCGGCTGCATCGCCTTCTCCCCGCTCGCTCAGGGCTTGTTGTCGACCAAGTACCTCGGCGGCATCCCGGGCGGCTCGCGGGCGAGCGAAGACCGGTCCCTCAGGCAAGGCTCGATCACCGACGAGAAGCTCGTCCAGATCCGGGCGCTTGACGCCATCGCCCGCCGGCGAGGACAGTCCCTGGCTCAGATGGCCCTGGCCTGGGTGCTGCGGGACCAGCGGGTCACGACCGCCCTGATCGGCGTGCGCAATATCGCTCAGCTGGAGGAGAACCTGGCCAGCCTCGACAAACCGGACTTCAGTCCCGAGGAACTGGACGAGATAGACCGCTACGCGCTCGGATGACGGTCGCCGTTACGGCCCGCTTGACATCGACAGGGACCAGGTGGAGGAATAGGTGCCGGCAACGGCATTGGCGGGCACCGCCACGTTGGCGGTCAACGTCACGTTGGTTGGGCCCTCGCCTGTGTTCAGGCCCGCGTCGAACAGGTCTGCCGCCGTCGGTGGTGTGGTACCGGCGGGGAGCGTTACGGGATAAGTAATCGAGTTCGTGGGCAGGCTGCAGTTCCCGGACGCAGGCGAACCCGACGCACCGGTGATCGTGGTGGCGGTCGTAGGCAGCGTTTTGGTGCCAGCCGAGAGGGTTGCGGCCGCGTTTTAGCCTCCCCCCTGATTTCTCATGCCCTCTGGTGACGGGGCCGGGCGCGGGCCCGGCGCGGCCCTCTCCCTTCGCGGGCCCGGCGAATGGGTTAGCATCAACCGGTGCCGGACAGGCTGAGCGCGGCGATGATCGAGGTGCTGGGCTCTATCGCCCCCGGGCGGCCCTTACGTGAAGGCCTGGACCGCATCCTGCAAGCCAACATGGGTGCCTTGATCGTCGTGGGGGACGGCCCGGAGATCCTCTCCATCTGCTCCGGCGGTTTCCTGCTTGACGCCGAGTTCAGCCCGCCCAGGCTCTCCGAGCTGGCGAAGATGGACGGGGCCATAATCCTGGCCGCCGACTCCAGCCGTATCGCCCGGGCGAACGTCCACCTCGTGCCGAACCCCGCCATCGCCACGTCCGAGACCGGGACCAGGCACCGTACCGCGGAACGGGTGGCCCGTTCCCTGGACGTGCCGGTGATCACGGTGTCCGAGGACCGGTCGGTGATCACCGTCTACCGGGGCGAGGAGCAACGCCCCCTGGTGCCGGTCGAGCGTCTCCTGGCCCGTGCCAACCAGGCGTTGGAGACCCTGGAGGGCTACCGGGACCGCCTGGACGTCGTCACCAATGCCCTCTCGGCCCTCGAGGTCGAGGACATGGTCACCGTCAGGGACGTCGTCACCGTGCTGCAGCGTACCGAAACGGTCCGCCGCATCGCCGAGGAGGTCGACGGCTACAGCATCGAGCTCGGCACCGACAGCCGGCTGGTGCGCCTGCAACTGGAGGAAATGCTGGCCGGCGTGGAGGAGGAGAGGCGCCAGATCCTGCGCGACTACCTCCCCCGGGAGCCCGGCTGGGATGTCGGCGACGCTCTCAGTGCGCTGAGCCAGCTGACGACCGAGCGTCTGCTGGACCTGTCCCGGGTGGCCAGCGTGCTGCGCATCGGCCCCGAAGCCGGCGACCTCGAGAGCCCGCTCCGGCCGTACGGCTACCGGTTGTTGTCCAAGATCCCGCGCCTGCCGGACCACGTTGTGCACAACATCGTGGACCGTTACGGAGGCTTGCAGCAGGTGTTGAGGGCCAGCGTCGAGGACCTGGACACGGTCGAGGGCATCGAGGTAGCGGGGGCCCACTTCGTGAAGGAAGGGCTCGCCCGTTTGGCCGAAACGAGCATCCTCGACCGGCTGGGCTGAGCTTCAGCCGGCGCGCTGGACCAGGCGCTCGCGGTTGACGACCCGGTAGCGCCTCTCGGTCTGGTCCAACCAGCCCAGGCGGACAAAAGCGGCGATCGCCTTGTTGACCCGCTCCCTCGATGCCCCTACGAGGCCGGCGAGCTCCTCCTGGGTGATGGGCAGGGCGAACTCGTCAGCGTCGCCGGCTATCTCCAGGAGGCGCTTGGCCGTCCGGCCGGTCACGTCGAGGAGCATGGCGTCGGCCAGGGCGGCGCTGACGTCCCGCAGCCGGTTGGCGAGCAGGGCGGCCACTCCCCAGAGCAGTTCGGGACGGGCCGCGAGCTCGCCGCGGACGGCTTCGAACGGCACCCGGACAACCTCGGACCGTTCCAGTGCCCGGGCCGAGGTAGGGCGCGCCTGGTCGTCGAACAGCGACATCTCTCCGAAAAGGTCGCCCGCTTCCATCAGGGCCACCAACGACTCGCGGCCGTCCGTGGAACGCTTGGCCACCGCTATCCGCCCGCTCAGGAGGACGAACATCTCCCGGGCCTCGTCACCCTCATTGAACAGGGTGTCGTTGCGCTCGAGGCGGGTGGTCGAGGCGCCCGTCGCCACCCGGGCCAGCGCCTCGGCGCCCAGGGCAGAGAACAACTCGCTGCCGGCGAGGACCGACGGATCGTCCATGCACGCCAAACGCTAGCCGCTGTCTGCCGGCCGCGCTGGGCCCTTTCGCTACCACAGTTGGATCCATCCCCGGAAAAGCCGTACCCTGGACGATGGGCCGAAAAGCCGAAAGGACCTCTGGGGCATATGCCGTTTGATGTAGGGGACAAAGTCGTTTACCCCCACCATGGGGCTGCCGTTGTTGAGAAGAGGGAACTGAGGGCCGATTTTGGTACGCAGCGCGAGTACCTCGTGCTGCGCCTGGCGTATGGGGACCTCACCCTGAAGGTGCCTGTCGACTCCACCTCGGACGTGGGCATAAGGGAAGTCATCAACGACGAGGAAGTCGAAGAGGTCTTTGCCGTGCTGCGCAAGAAGGACGTGCGCATGCCCACCAACTGGTCGCGCCGCTACAAGAACCACGTCGAAAAGCTCAAGTCGGGCGACATTTACCAAGTCGCCGAGGTGGTGCGCAACCTCTCCAACCGTGACAAGGACAAGGGCCTGTCGGCGGGCGAGAAGCGCATGCTCAACCGGGCGCGCCAGATCCTGGTGTCCGAGCTGACCTTCGCCATCGGCGTCTCCGAGGCCGAGGCCGAGAAAAAGCTCGACGAAGCTCTTCCCTAGTGCCGGGGCGAGCCGCGACCTGGGCGGTCGTGGTCGCGGGCGGGAGCGGGTCCCGCTTCGGGAGCTACAAGCAGTTCGCCCTTTTGGGCGGCCGCCCGCTTGTCGATTGGTCGTGCGAGGCGGCTCAGGGGGCTTGTGCCGGGTTCGTGCTGGTAGTGCCGGCTTCGGTCGAGGAGGCCCCGGTAGTGGCCCGTTACCGTGAACAGGGCACACGCGTCGTAGTAGGGGGCGCTACCAGGGCCGCGTCCGTGCGGGCCGGGTTGGAGGCGTTGCCCACCGGCCCTCAGGTGATCGTGGTGCACGATGCCGCCCGCCCGCTGTCGAGCCCCCGCCTATGGGCCGCCGTCGTGAAGGCGGTAGAGGAGGGCGCCGACGGGGCGGTGCCATGCCTGGCGGTGGCCGACACCATCAAGCAACGCCAGGACGACGGAAGTCTTGTGACGCTCGACCGTGCCCGCCTCTTCGCCTCCCAGACCCCGCAGGCCTTTGCCGCCCCGGCGCTAAGGGCGGCCCACGCCGGCGGGAGGGAGGCTACCGACGATGCCGCCCTGGTAGAAGCCCTGGGCGGCCAGGTTGTCCACGTCGAGGGTGAAGTCACGAACCTGAAGATCACCACCCACGTCGACCTGGTGCTGGCCGAGGCCTTGGTGGCCGGCGGCGCCCTGGCGCACATGCAGCGCCCGACGTCGTCCCGGCCCGGTGGGTTTGCGTGACCCTGCGCATCGGTCAGGGCTTTGACGTCCACGCCTTCAGCGACGGTCCCGGGCGTCCCTTGGTACTGGGCGGAGTGGCTGTGCCGGGCCGGCCTTTGAAGGGCCACAGTGACGCCGACGTCGTCTGCCACGCCATCATCGACGCGTTACTGGGAGCGGCCGGAGCGGGGGACATCGGGACCTTGTTCCCCGACACCAGCCCGGCCCTGGCCGGCGCCGACAGCCTAGAGCTGCTGGTCAACGCTCTACAGAGGATCTCGCCGCCGTGGAGGACGGTCAATGTCGACTGCACGGTCATCACCGAGGCCCCCCGCCTGGCCGCTTATCGCGAAGCAATGGAACGCCGACTGGGCGACGCCCTGGGCGCGCCGGTCTCGGTGAAGGCCAAGCGGGCCGAGGCATTGGGGGCGTTGGGCCGAGGCGAAGGGATCGCCTGTTTGGCAGTTGCCCTCCTCGAAGAAGTATGAGGACAGCCTCGGGGCCGGCTGGTCTCGGCGGGGACCAGGTCGAGGGTCTCCATGCCGTCCACGAGCTCCTGGCCAGTGGGAAACGGCGGGTGAGGGTGTTGTGGGTGGCCCAGGACCTCGCCGGGCACGAGCCACTGCTCGGGACCGTCCTGCTCGCCCGTCGTCAACAGGTGCCCGTCCAGCTGAAGTCGCCCGAGGCATTGGCGTCCGCCGCCCGTACCGGAGCACCTCAGGGCGTGGTGGCCTGGGCACAACCGGTCCAGGCGTTTAGCTTGGCCGAGCTGCTGGCGGCCGAGGGGACAGGCCCGCCGGCGTTCCTGGTCGTGCTGGACGGGGTGACGGACCCCGGGAACTTCGGCTCACTGCTGCGCACCGCCGCGTGTGCCGGAGCGACGGGCGTAGTCATCGCCCGCCACCGCTCGGCGCCACTGACCCCCGCCGCCCTCAAATCCGCCGCCGGGGCGGTCGAAAAGGTGCCTATCGCGGTCGTGGCCGGGATCCCTGCCGCCCTACAGCAGCTGGCCAAAGCCGGGGTTTGGACGGTCGGCCTGGACCCCGCCGGGCCCACCGACCTGTGGCGGACATCGCTTCTCGATGCCCCCGTGGCGTTGGTGCTCGGCTCCGAGGGCACCGGGATTTCACACCTGGCCCGTCAACGCTGCGACGTGCTGGCGCGCATCCCCCAAAGCCGAGCACTCGAGTCGCTCAACGTGGCCGCGGCCGGGGCCGTGGCCTGCTTCGAGGTAGCGCGCCAGCGAACTGCACGTGAAGGCGCCACCTCGAAGGTGTCGTAGCCCTCGGTCGCCTACCAGTAGTACCAGCGGCGACTGGGTCCTGTGTTTATACCCACCGCACCGCCTTGTTTGAAACACGCGCCGGTACGAAGTACCTAAAAAGAGAAGAGATGGCTGTGCTCAACGCCGGGGACGGCCAGGGACCAAACGAGCATGAAGCCGCAGGCCGTGGCGATGACGACCATGCTGTGCCAGACCTCGTGGTAGCCGAACACCTCTGGTGCCGGGTCCGGCCACTTGACCGCCAGAACGGCGGCGCCGGCGGTGTACAACAGGGCCATGGACGCCATCAAGGCCAACTGCCCCGTACTCAGGCGCTCGGCCGCGTCAGGCAGGGTGAACACGGCGAGCCAGCCGAGCACTATGTAAGCGGTCGAGGTGACCCGCCGGCTCGCGTCGAAGTGCACGGCGACAGCCACGGCGGCGGCGAGCGCTCCGGCCCAGACGAGCCCGAGGACCACGTCGGCCAGTGTCCCGGGGACAGCGAGCAGGCAGTACGGGGTCGTCGCGGCGGCGATGAACACGAAGATCATCTGGTGGTCGATGAGGCGCATGCGTCGGCGGGACGCGGGCGTCCACGGGCACAGGTGGTAGCCGGCGCTCACCGCGAAGAGCCCTACCAACGCCAGCGCGTACACGGCCACGCCGTCACCTGGGCCGCCGCGCCAAACAAGCACGACGGCGGCGGGAAGGGCGACGACGAGGGCGGCCAGGTGCAGCCACCCCCGTGCCCGGGGAGCGTCCCCGGTGCCGGAGAGCCGCAAGCGGCGGCCCGCCGGTCTTACCCCCGGCGTGCCTGGACCGTTCACCGCCCCATGCTCCCGCCAACGCCACGGTCGTGTCCAAAGCCCCGAGAGAGGGCCCGCCATGCAAAAGACCATTGCGCGAGAGGTGGCCAACTGGTACTTTCCGACCTGCTCCGCCGGTACCCAAGTCGTTGCCCACGAGAAAGGGACGAATGGAACACCTACCCCACCGGTCCAGCCCCCGACGCAAAAGCCGTGTCATCAAAGGCGGTTTGGCTCCTGTAGTGGCCGTGGCCGCACTTTTCCCCACATCCGTGACCCTGCTGACAGGCACGGACGTAGCCGCCGCCAGCGGTACTGGTTACGTCGCCCTCGGTGATTCTTTTGCCTCCGGCCCTGACATCCCCACCCAGTTGGCCGACCCGGCAGGCTGCCTGCGCTCGAGCAACAATTACCCGCACGTCGCCGCCACCGCTCTCAAGCTCGCTCTCACCGACGTCAGTTGCAGCGGCGCCACCACCGCGGACATGTACGCCGCCCAGGGCGTGACCCCGGGGCCTGCCAACCCGGCGCAGCTGAGCGCTATAACCGCCTCTACCGCGGCCGTGAGCCTCCAGGTCGGCGGGGACAACCTGGGCTTCACGAGCATCCTCGAGAACTGCATCGCCCTCACCCCGTGGGGACCGACGAAAGTGGGAGCGAACTGCAAGAGCTACTACGACCCGGGTGGCCACGACTCCTTGCTGGCGGCGATCGATGCGTTGGCCCCGACGATCGGCACCTTGCTACAGCAGGTCCACACCCAAGCGCCGACGGCCGCGGTCTTCGTCGTCGGTTACCCGGCGATCCTGCCCCAAAACGGTGCCTGCTGGCCGTCGATGCCCTTCGAGACCGCTGACGCGCTGTACCTGAGCCAGACAGAAGTCGAGCTCAACCAAGTGCTCAGCAACGAAGCGACGGCCAACGGTGCCGTCTTCGTAAATACGTATACGCCGAGCATCAACCACAACGCGTGCACGTCGGAGGCCAACCGCTGGGTCGAGCCGCTCGTACCCGCGTCGCCGGCTTACCCCGTTCACCCCAACGCCAACGGGGAGGCGGCTATGGCCGGCCTCCTGGAGGCGGCCATGGAGGCCAAGGGCCTTTAGCCACATTTGGTCCGCCAAACTGGAGCCGTGGGGCGTGGCAAACCTAGGGTAGTGCCCCATGGGCCCACTGGACCGCCTCGCCCACCAAGCCGGGGCGGGTGACCGCCGGGCCCTCGAGGCGTTCGTCCAGGGCGGCTATGACCAGGTTTGGCGCCTTTGCGCCACCATTGTCGGCGAGCAGAAGGCGGACGATAGCGCCCAGGAAACTTTTATCCGGGCCGTGGGTGCCCTGACGAGGTTCCGCGGGGAGTCTTCGGCCCTGACCTGGTTGCTGGCCATTGCCCGCCACGTCTGCCTTGACGAGTTGCGCGGCGGGGCCCGCCGACGTGAGCGCGGTGCGGCTATGCGCCAGACCGGCGAGCAAACCACAGCCGACCCGAGTGCCCTCGTCGCCCTCGTCGACCTCGTCGGCAGCCTCGACGTCGACAGGCGTACGGCGTTCGTGCTAACGCAGGTGCTGGGCCTGTCTTACGACGAGGCGGCCCGGGTGTGCGAATGCCCGCTGGGGACAATCCGCTCCCGGGTGGCCCGGGCCCGAGCCGAACTAGTAGAGCTTGTCCGCCGGTCGGAGCGCGACCACAGCGCCGGCCGTTGTTCGTCCGCCTGAGCTCCGGGGCGCGGCACCGCCCGGCGCTGTTGATCGCGCTCAGGGCGAGCAGCGCAGAGCGCATGGCCTCTACCTGTTCGGGTGCCACTCGTTCCTCAAGCTGACGATCTACCGCCTCCACGCCTCGCAGCACGGCGTCCACGACCTGTTGACCAGGGACGGTCAGTTCGAGCGAGATCCGCCGGCAGTCCCCGGGGTCACGGGCCCGTTCGAGATAGCCGCGGTTCACGAGGGTATCGATCACCTTGGCTCACCGCCTGTTTGGCCGAATGAGCGCACCGACTGCGATCTGGACGCAATAGAGAACTGTAACCAACAGCTTCTGCGGCGTACGCTGGGTAAGGTGAGCAAGCCGCAGGGGGCCGGGGCGAAAGCCTCGGACAAGATGTCCAGCGTTGACGGGGTGATAGCCACGTTGCGCGCCCGGGGCGGGCGGGCCACGTCGTCGCGCCGCGTCCTGCTCGACGTGCTTTTTCACGCCGACACCCACCTCACCGCCGAGGAGCTGGCCGCGGCCGTCCAACAACGGGCACCCGGGGTCCACATGTCCACCATCTACCGGAGCCTGGACGACCTCCAGCACCTCGGGGTCATCGTCCATTCCCATTTGGGCCACGGCCCGGCCACTTACCAGTTGGCCTCCCTGGCCCATGCGCACTTCATTTGCGAGAGTTGTGGGGCCACCTTGGAGGCACCGGACGAGCTGTTCCAGGGCCTGGCCCGCACGGCCCGGGCCAAGCTCGGTTTCGCCATCGACCCCCACCACTTCGCCATGTTGGGACGCTGCGCCCGCTGCGTAGAAGCCAGCACCAGTACCTCGGCCCCCTAAGGCTTATGAAGGAAGGGCCCGGGCCGGCCGTGGCGCGCTCAGGCGAGGCTGACTAGGCGGGTCGGCTCCCCGAAAGGGCCGGGTCTCAGTGATGCTCGACCACTATCAGGGAGTGACCGGTGGGATCCCGGAACCAGAACATTGGCGGCACCGGGCCACCCATCCGCGACACCTCGGCGTCGACGTTTACGCCGCGGGACTTCAGCTCGGCGTGGGCGCTATCGATGTCGTCTGTGAACAGCGTGATCCCAGTCTCCGCTGGCGTGACTTGTGTACCCGGTCGTGGGGGGGCCAGGGCGATGCCGGTGGTACCTTCGGTCGGGTAGACCTCGACCCAGCGGTAGCCACCGCCCATGGGGATGTCCGTGCGCTTTTCGAAGCCAATGGACTCGTAAAATTCGACCGCCGCGTCCTGGTCGGGTGTGGCTATGCACACCAGGCCGACGGTGCGGATGTTGGTTGCCGTGCTTGTCATCTTGTATCCTCCTCGGGTTGTGTTTGCTGTGTGGCACGTGCCGATCGGCTGTTGTCCTCACCTTTGGTACTAGACCGTATAGTACTAGCCTTAGTACTGATCTGTCTAGTACGATCCTGGACCAGGGCTCAAAGAGCCCCCCTGAGCAGCAACGTTCGCAGGAGGGCACATGAGCGACGCTCCGACCGGGAGCCGTTGGGCGGAGAAACACCGCTTGGTCGCCGAGGCGGCCACGTCTCTGTTCCTGTGCAAGGGTTACCTCGGCACAAGCATGGACGACATCGCGGCTGAGGCCGGCGTGTCCAAGCAGACTGTGTACAAGCATTTCTCTGACAAAGAGCAGCTCTTTGGCGAAATCGTCCTAGCCACTGTCGATGGGATCGAAATCCTGGTCCGCATGGTCGGTGCCGCCCTAGAGACCACGGCTGACCCCGCGTCCGACCTCCGCGAGCTGGCCCGCCAGTTCATCACGACTCTCATGCAGCCCGACCTGCTTCGGTTGCGGCGCCTGGTAATCAGCACCGCCGACCAGTTCCCCGAGATCGGGCGCTCTTGGTACGAGCAGGGCTTTGAGCGGGTCTTGGCCACTCTCGCCGGTCGGTTTGCTCAACTGGCCGAACGCGGGCTCCTCGAAATGGAGGACCCGCTCCTAGCGGCCCACCATTTCGTAGGGATCCTGCTGTGGATCCCGGTCAACCGGGCCATGTTCACCGGTGACGAGACCAGCAGTCCCCCGGAGCTGGACGCCTACGCGGACGCCGCGGTTAGGGCCTTCTGCAGGGCGTACGGGGGGCGGGGCGTGGCGCCGCAGCGAAAAGGCACCCAACCTGCAGCGAGCAGGCGCAAGGGCTCACGGGGCTGAGCTCGAATTCCGCCTGCTCGCGGGGGCATCCCCAGCCGACCGAGGCCTGTTAGGTGTCGAGCCGGTCCCAGATCCAGTTCGGGCCGACCACGCCCGCGCCGAGACGCTCTACCCGGGTTCTCAGGCCCCGGTCGGCTGAGACCAGCAAAACGGCCCCGGAGGCTCCCTCGGTCAGGGCAACGAGTGCGTCGTCGCCGGCCCCTTGAGCATGGACTACCCCTACGCCGTCGACGACACCTTCTTGAACGCCGGTGCGAGCATTCCCTTCCAGTACCACCACGACCGGCGTGGGCAGCCGACCGGAAGCGCCACCTGCCCGAAGGCGACCGACAAACTCACCAGCAGCCTTCCATCAGTGGACCAATTCGCCGGCGTCGACTTCTCCCAGCGTGCCTCCATCGCAGATCTCAAGGTGCTAAAAGAAATACCAGACCATGCGGTCAAGGAAGCGTTCGCCGAGATCCTTGGTGCGCCAATAGCCGTCTCGTTATGCCCTGGCGTCAAGGGCCTAGGCGTTCCATCTGAGTTTGGACGCTGCGAGCGCGGAGTTTTCGCCGTGGGAGCGGTGTCGAGGCGGTCCCGGCGAGGCCGTCCAAGTAGATGCCGGCCTGCCGGCGCGCCATCAGCTTCCAGTCGGGGACCTGTGGCAGGGGCTGCGCCAGGAGGGCGCCGAAGAGCACTATGTCGAAGGCGAAGACGTCAGGGCGGACCGATCCATCTTGTCGTCCTCTGCTCAAGATCTGCTCGATGGTGGCGTGGACCTCAGTCCTGAGGGCTTGGGTCCCCGGGTCGAGGGGCACGGGGCCGCCGTGCAGGGGGAGTACGAGCTCGGCGCCGTGGTCGATGGTCTGGTCGATGAAGGAACGCAGCGCGTCGACCGCCGTGCCGTCGCTGTCGGCAGCTAGGCGGGCGGCCTCGAGGACGCGCTGGAAGGACCGGTGGGTGAGCGCGGCGAGCAGGGCCTCGCGCCGCCACAGCACGCCGCTGACGTTGGGGATGAGGTTGCGGACGGGGAGAATACGTTGCGCGAAGGTTTGCGCGTCCCAGATGCCCGAGGCGGCAAGCTCTTTTACGCCGGAGTCGAAGTAGTAGGATTGGTAGCTGGGCATGACCTGCTTGCCGGTCTCGTCGATGGCGCGGCTGTCGGTAAAGGCGAGCAGGGTGGTTTCGTTCCCCGCCATGGCCTCCATTAGGCGGGAGAGGAAGGCGGGGTTGGTGCTGTCGTCGGCCTCGCAGAGCCAGATGAACTCGCCCTTGGCCTCGCGCGCGGCGCGGCGCCATTGCGCGAAGACGGAGCCGGAATTCTCGTTGTTGGCGACGATGCGGATGGTGCGTTTGGCGGCATCGGCGGTGCTTTGGGCAACGGCGAGGGAGTCGTCGGTGGAGGCATCGTCGAGGAAGAGGACTTCGGCCACCGGGTAGGTTTGCGCGAACAGGGAGTCCAGGCGCTGCGGCAAATAGCGGGCGTAGTTGTAGTTGATGACGGCAACACTCACCGTGCGCAGGCCGGGCTGGCTGAGGCGCAGGAGCCTTTCTACGTAGTCCGGGAAGTCGAATTTTTTCAACGCCATGGCGGCGAGGCGCGGGCGGAGCAGGAGGAGTTTTTCGTGGTCGAGCAGGCTGGTCAGCTCCGCCAGGAAATCCTCGGTATCGGCAAGTTTGGCGACGCGGCCGGCTTTTTCTTTCCGGAGCAGTTCAGGGATGCCGCCGGACTCGTCGAAGGCGACGCAGGGCACGCCGCAGGCCAGGGCTTCCATCACCACGGTCGGGTAAGGGTCCTCGCGCGAGGTGAGGGCGAAGATGTCGGCGGCGGAGAAATATTCGGCGACGCGCTCGGTGAAGGGGATGTGGTGGAAGCGGCCGGCGGCGGTGAGCTTATCCATTTCGGGACCGAGATAGGTTTTTAGCGTGGGCTGGATGTCACCGGCCCAGACGAAATGCACATCGCCGCGCAGGCCGGTGAGTTTGCGCGCCAGTTGCAGGAAGAGGTCGAAGCCCTTGCGGATATACGCGAAGCCGGCACCCAGTATGAGGAAGTCTTCGTCCCCGATGTTCAGCGCGCGGCGGATGCGGCCGCGCGCGGCGGCGTCAAGTTTCATGTTCTGGTAGTTGCCCTGTGGTAAAATGACG
>PMWT01000162.1 GCA_003166025.1 Acidimicrobiaceae bacterium
TCTCACGCAACCCATTACCGCATGGATCGCGAGGTCGAGGTATGGGCAGGGCACCGACGGACCATGTGCCCTGCGTGTCCGTCTCGGCGAAACCCTGGTCTTCGTGCTGGAACGGGTTCCCCTCACCCACGGCGACGCAATCAGCCTGAGCCGCACAAGAAATGCCACCCCAGAACTCCCCGCCCCCAGGCGGCACAGGGGGCACGATGTACCGCCACCGCTTGCCGTTCCAGAAATCCACTATATTTCGTGCGTTATTACTAGTGTAGTGTCTCACCTTTAACTTGCCACTTGCTTCAGGACAACTCGGCCTCGCCGGACCTTGGCCAGGATGTCCTCGGCGCTGGCCGTCCAGATAAATGGCTTGGGGTCGTTGTTGTGGGCGTTCAGGTACTCCTGGATGGCGCTGACCAGCTCGGGCACGGAGCGGAACACTGCGCGGCGGATGGCTTTTTCGGTCAGCTCTCGGAACCACCGCTCGACCAGGTTGAGCCATGAGCTCGATGTGGGCGTGAAGTGCAAATGGAACCTGGGATGTTTGGCCAGCGTCGGCACGCCGCGGAAACCGGCAACCCCATGCTTCGAGTCGCACAAATGCTCGGGTGACCGCGCGCTGCACACTGAGCCCGACCGGCCGCCCTTTTGAAAGCCAAGATGCGTGGCTCGGCTCGGCGCCGGACACCGCTGGTGTAGCCGGCCATGCCCGCCACGGTCCACAGCTGAAGGAGCTGCAGCCGGCTCGTCGATGTTTCAGTTCCCGCGCCAGGAGGCATCGTACATAGCGAGGTCAAACTGGTCGACCTGGTCAACAGGCAAGCCTGTGACCGTAGCGAGAAGACGGCCTGCCAGATAGAGAGCTTGGCGCAGCTCGATGTCGCTGAGCGCCCCCCGCTCAACAAGTCGGTGCACCTCGCGCAGTTCGTCTGCGAAGACCGACGCCCAACGAGGCAGACGAACGAACGGGGGGCCCTGCTCGCCATTTGCGCCCTTGGGGAACCGGGCCAGCTCCGCCGGGGACCAAAGGCCAGCCGGTTTTTGTGCGAGGTGCCTAAAGGCCTGCAGCACGCGGTCTCGTTGCGCCAGGAGGCTCCGGCCGCCGGCACGTTCGGCTTCAGTGTGAAAGGGCTGGGTCAGCTCAGGCGGCAAGCTGGGCAAAGTACTTCTCTTCTTGGTAGTCGTAGCGACCGTTGTAAAACGCAAGCTCTGCCAAGGCCACCGGGTCGGGTTGGACCGTAGCTTCGGGGAGGCTCCCTTCTTCTCCGAGGTCGGCCAAGGCGAGGCTGAGCTCGATCACGTCATGGCCGCCGAAGCGGACGACCACAGCTAGGTCCCCGCCCATGGCTTCGACGTAACGCGCAAAGGTGGACAACAGCAAGTCCGTTTGGTGCTCCACCCGAGAGACCTCGCCCTGGGCCACACCGAGCTGGCCGGCCAGGGCTACTTGGGTGAGCGAACGGGCACGGCGCAGCGCAGCAAGCATCTCCCCGTACGCGCCACGGCGGCGCGCGGCTCGCTGGGCCGCGGCGTCCCGGGCGGCCTGGTAGGCGGGCTCGGTGCTGCGCTCATGGTCATTGGGGTCGTAGGTGTCCCACCCTTCGGGAAGGTTGCTCATCGTGGCTTCTCCTTGGACTTAGCTACTGCGGCGAGATAGGTGTCGAAGCGAGTGTCGGCTATCGGGACATTGACGTCGTACCAGCTGTTGCCTGAGCCTGCCTTGTTCCCCGCCAAGAGCAGGACCACCTCCGTTCCGGGGCCAAAGCCGACCAGGACCCGGTAGACGTGCTCGTCGTCAATGGTGACCCGAACTTCGCTCATGTCCGGGAAATGGCGTGAGATCTGGATCCGGTGGCGTACATCTGGCAGGGCGGCTCCCCACCCATGTTCTTCCAGGTAGCTCAAGGCTTCGTCTACTTCAGCACGGGAGGCGTCGTCGAGGTCTCTAAGCCACTCAACGACCTGAGGGTGCCGTGGGCTACCTATTACCTGCCAGTATAGGTCCAACCCGATATGGAGTCAAGCATATGTCAAGGTCATTGCGATCGGTATCCGCGATTACACGAGCCGCGCGTGGTGTAATGGTGAAGTGATGACACAGACTCCACCTGGTGGGATCACAGCCACCGCCGCCTGCGAGCTGGCAAGGGTCACCTACCGCCAGCTCGACTACTGGGCGCGGCGAGGCTGGGTGAGCCCCTCGGTCGACACCGGCCTGGGCCGGGCCGGCCGGCGCCTGTACGACCCGAGCGACGTTGTCCGCCTGGCCGCGCTTGGGCACTTCGGCCAGGCCGGGCTGGACGTAGGAAGGTTAGGGCCGGCGCTGGCCGACCTGGACCTACCCCTCGGTAGCGACTTCCTGGTCGTGGCCGAAGCGGACGGAGCGGTGGCGGTGTGCCCAGCGGAGCGGCTGCGGACCGAATTGGCCAAGCCTCGGGCGCGGGTCTTCTTCGACGCCACCGCGCTGCAGGAGCGGCTCGGGCCCACAAGCCGCCGGTGGGTAACAGGGGCAGCAAAAAGCGCATGAGCACTCGCTTGAACATTGTCGTGCCCGTCAAGGCCCCTCCGTCGTACGAGGAGGCGGCCGTCGTTGCTACCCAGTTCCAGTCCCGGGCCCGGCGCGAAGGTACCGAGTTCGATGCGCTCGCTCTCGAGTACCTGGAGAGCGCAGGTGGCCGGGTCGTGGCCGGCCGNNGCCACGTTGGCGACAGCTTGGCGGACGTGGTGGCCACGACCGGGGACATGCCTGGTTTCCAAAGGCTCAGCCGGCTGTTCCGGGGAGACGCTCTCCCTCCAAGCTTGCGCACGGCGCCTTGGCACAACCCAGGCCACGACATCACCCTGTTCGACCTGCTGGGCCCCGGAGCTCCCCATGCGTGAGCGCCGGCCGCAAGACTGGGTCACCGATCTCGCTGGCCGCCACAGCCTGGAGCAGCGTATGGCCCTCGCATTGGCTGGCCACCCCGATTGTGTATTGCTGAAGAGGGCCACGAGCTCACTGGACGAGCTCGACTACGCCATCGCCGGCCCGGGCGACCGCCTGGGCCAGGTCGGGCTTAAAGCCAAGCACCAGCCCTATCGGGGGTGGGGGCACCTACGACCAGAGCTGGCCGAGCTCGACCTGTTCATCCTGGACGAACTGGCTCTTCGCAAAATCGTCGACGCCGGTCGTTACGCCTACCTGGTGGTCGCCGATATCCCCGGGGGGCGCTGGTGCGTCTGGTCGACGGCAGAGCTCGTACTGGCCACTAAGACCCGCACAGTGCGTGCCCTGGCTACAGGCTCTTACCGCCAAAAGGCCAAGGTCCTGTTGGACCTGCGAGAAGCAGCCGCCCAGGTGACAGACGAGTATGCCGCCACCGATGTCGTAGCTCAGATGCTCGGCTCGTGCGACGCGCATTGGCAGGCCATCGAGCCGTGGCCTCACGGACCGGCAGTTCACGACCCATTTCAGAGGAGGACATCATGACCCACGCAGGACAACCTCAGCTGCTGAGCATCGACGAGGCCTGTAACCTGATCGGCAGCAGCGCTATTGCCCTAGTCGATGCCATCGGTGAGCCGTCCGAGCGGCTCCCCTACCTTCTCTCTGGCCGGGGGACTCTGAGAGGATTGTCGGCTCCGGCCGCGACCGCTGCCCGGACCTATAGGGCCGCTCTTCGCCACGTACGAAGCGTCGGCCTTGGTTGGGTGATCCCCGACCAGGTCGAAGGTGCGCTGAGTTACGCCGGGTTGGAAACCGACGTAGCGCTGAATCGCGCCGCTTGAGTCCGCCGGGAAGCAGGAGCCACCGAGGCAGAGCTCCAAAGCGTGGGGTAGCGGCCCGAGCCCGAACGTCATCGCAGCCACTTACTCACCATTTCGTTATATTTCCATGAGCTACACACCATTGTATGCGTCGCGTGTAGTAGATGGCTAAAGAGGGCGGTGCCATGCCTGAGCCTGAGATGGCTTCGCCACCTCGAAGAGGCTAAAGCAAACCGCGCAGCGCTCCAGCTCCTCGCCGGGGCGTGGGAGCGCCCCTCGGTCGACACCGACTCGGCGGGGCCAGCTGGCGCTTGTACTACATCTAACGACCGCCGAAATGCAAAAATGAGCGGCTCAATATACGCCGTGATCGACTTGAAGCAATCAGAACGATCTTCTTCTAATCGACGTAGGTCCACTGTCACGGGGTGAGGTAGAAGTACCATTTCGGGCCGACCTCAATGCAGGGACCGAGCGAGTAGACGTTGGCTGGGTTGCTTTCAGCAGCCACGGCCTCCGCCCATAAAACATTGAAGCTCTTGCCCGACGAGAAGAGAGCGGCTGGATTGATGTTAGTCATACACTTGGGCTTGGAGGTTGATATACAAAAGGTGCCCGTAAAACCAACTAACGCTCTTTTGTCCTGGATAACGACGTACCCTACGCCAAAGTCCATGATCGTCTCGGAGTATGACGCTGTCGCGGTTGCACCCTTCGAGTTCTTCTTGCACGCTGGCTCTAGCGACGGCTCGATAAACCGACAGGACATAGAGACGTCGCCGTGAGCCAAGGCGTAAAGAGCGCCCTTGAAAGCGGCGGCTGGGCTGTTATTGCCCGCCGCTGCCGGCTTGGGGGCAAGTACCGTAGCTTTGCCACCAAGCGCCTTTGCCCAGGCAGGACTGTCCAAGCCGAAGGCGGCGGCCTCCCTGACCAGTGCCGGAGCCGTGCTCGGGAGAAGCCCGAGACAAAGGATAGCGAGGGTAGCGAGGAGGGCTTGTCGACGCAGGGTCCGCAGGATGGCTCCTTGGGTGACAATGGTCCATACATTCCAGACTCTACGCGAGACGGGCATCTGCCTGCGGAACCCAGCCTTGTGCTGAGAGTTCGTGAACCACCGAGAATCCCACAGTGGGTACTTTGCGAACTCTTCGGTGGTCGTCTCTTCCATGGAGGTCTTTTGGATGGCCACCCTGGCATCACCGTTTCGACCAGCTGCGGGGGTCAAATCGAGTTCCATTTGCTTGGAATCACTTGACCTTCGACAACGAGTCCATGTTCGCGCAGCTTCGCCAAGAACCTCTTAGGAACAAGCGACGCCACGACCCAGGGGTTATCGAAGCCCTCTGCGTAAAATCTCACTCCGTTCTGAGTCCTCTCGAGCTTCGTTACTTGGTCCCGGCGCACTGTCCATCGTGGGCGACCGAAGGGCAATAAGCCCCCGCCCGAGAAGGTCAAGGCGTCGCCATGTATATCCAGCCGTGCAAAAGGGAACCCCACAACTTCGGGAAAGCCTCCCTCACGGACGAAGCGAAGGCTGCACCGCAACCGAGTGCCAGAGGCCGATTCCACTTCATTCACCATAACTGGCCGACCCATGTATAGCTGCCACCAGCGCCATAGCTAAAGGGGAGAGGCAAATCGGCGCCGAGGCCCACGCTGGAAACTGAGCCGAAGATGGTCGAGTTGCATGAATCATTGCCAATGAAGCCCGAGGTACCAACGTAAGCACCGACATCGGGACCGACCACCGCACTGACATTAGTGTACCCGAACCACCGAGAAAGCTGGCCCGGGGAGGTGGCATTGCTCGACAGAAAGCCTATGTCGATCCCTGCCGTGGGACTCTGACCGCCACCGCCCAACGTTCCGATGAAACCTCCATGATGGAAGAAGCTGCTCTCAACGAAACAGCCCTGGACGATACCCCCCGGACCCCAACCGGCAGTTCCCGAAATGCAGATTCCGAATGTTCCGGTGGCGATCTGATGAACGACTCTGCCCCCGGTGCTGTTCCATACCCGCGTGGCTGTTGTCCCGATGTCATGGCCTACCTCATTCACTAGGGAATGGTGAGGCTCCTGAATGCAAGTACCGTAGTTTGGGGGCGTGCCATTGGGTACCCATTTGTTTCCACCTGCCGAGCACTCACCCTCCGGTGGCATACCACCAGCCAGGCCCGTCGGGTCCTCCTCATTGACCGGGTCATCGCCAGAGTAGGCGAAAGCCTGCTCCGTCTCCGCGACTAACGGGTCAACGGTCATGAACTGGCCTGTCACCGGGTCGTACCACCGCGCAACACAGACCCCGCGTGCGTTTTTACGTACTTCGGCCCTGGGCGGCCGCTCTGAGCTGGACCAGGGCCGGACGGGAGCACGCCATCCAGGTACGTCGGGGAGGGCCGGCCGGACTGGCTGCTTTCGGCAAAACGGCCGGGCCGGTGGGCCCCCGACGCTGTTCGGGCTTATGCCTGAGCCGTGCTCGTCTGTCGGCCTCTCCATTGGGCGCGTGGAAATAGCCAAGGCGACCTGAAGCTCGGTCATGTCGCCGTTCGTGGCGTCCGGCGTGGCCCCGTAGGTGCCGGCAGCAGTTCGAAGGCTTCAGTGTGCCGAGGGCGGACGACACTAAAGTCACGGCGGTCGAGCGTCGCCAGCCGGGTGAGGCCGAGGCGCTCACCGAGCACGACGACGGAAGCGTCTGTGCCGCCCAGGCGTAGATCGCCGTACTGAGCGACGAGCTCGGCCATGCGCTCGAGGTCGGCCGTAGACAGTGGCTCCAGTTGAAATGGGTGCCGGGCCATCCCCCTAAGGAACGTTGCCTCGTTGTCCGCCGAGCCGAACTTGCCGATCAGGTAGCAGGCCTCTGCCAGCACCAGCGGGGACACCACAAAAGGCGGGGGCTCAGAGCGGAACAATGCTGCGCAGGCCACATGGTCGGGGTCAGCGGTGTTGGCCGCGGCAACAAGAGGGCCGGTATCGACCAGGAGGGCTATCGGCCGAAACCTCCGGCGAGCAGCTCCTCGGCACCCTCGCCACGGAGCTCTTCCGATGCCATCATGCCGACAAAAGCCGGGAGCGCATCTTCGGGCACCGCCAGATCAGCTGCCAGGCGCGAACGCCGTACGTAGTCGACCAGGGCACGGTGGGCGAGCTCGCCCGCCGGGAGGCCTTGGCGCGAAGCCTCGGACGCGAGCTGGGCAGCCTCGTCATCGTCAAGTCCAACGGTGAAGTGCACCACAATCCCAGCATAGACGTGGGCGACGTGCCTGGTTCAGGGCTATGGCACAGCTGGCAAGGGCCAGCCTACTTGCCGGCCGGGTGAGTTGCCCGGTGCACGGCCCGGAGCTTTTCCACCGAGACGCGGGTGTAGATCTTGGTCGACTCCAGGTTCTCATGGCCCAGGTACTCGGCCACATAGCGGACGTCGGCCCCACCGTCGAGCATCAATGTGGCAGCCGAATGCCGGAAAAGATGGCAACTGCCGTTCTTGGCCGGGGCACCGGCTTTCACGTAGGCCCGCACCGTGCGCGTCAGCCACTCGGCGCACAGACGCTCCCCGCTGGCCGAAAGGAACAGCACGCCGGTATCTGGGTACTTGGCCAGGCGGGGCCTCACTTCTTCGACATAACGCCG
>PMWT01000089.1 GCA_003166025.1 Acidimicrobiaceae bacterium
CCTGGCGGCGGTGTGGGGCACACGAGCTCACGGTGTCATCTTCTCACGGAGCTGTCGTCCGCACGAAAGACGGGACAACAGGGAGCAATGAGGGCGCAGCGGAGTGGGTTTCTAGTCCGCTCGACGTGGCCATGGCGCCTCGCGCCAGACGGGGTCAGCCCAGGGCCAGGAGGTCCCGGTGTGATTCGACGGTGCCGGGAAGGATCTCGAGCTCAATGTCGCCGTCGGCGTTGACCGACACTACCTTGGCTACCGCCGGCTCAGCGTCCTCGCAGCCCACCGTCACATGACGGCCGGCGACCGGGACGAAGCCGGGCCGGCCGTCTTCAATTCGGGTCCAGAGGCGTCGGCCGGTCGTCATGTCCATGAAGTCGACCTCGAGATCGATCTCGGTCGTAGCCATCGCCTCGCCAGGTTACCCGCCCACCGGGGGGCGCCGAGTTGGGCACAGGGGGTCAAAGCACCCCAGCAACTTGGCCAGTGTGAGGTCCGAAAGCTCAGGGAGGACCACCCTGAATTGCGGGCTCTCAAAGGTTGCCAGCAGCGCGAAGCCGCTGCTTCGGAGGCGCCCAAAGCTGGACAGTTGCACGTGGCAGTAGCGGCCCAGGCGCTCGCTGGACCGGCACGCCCCGAGCACGCTCACGCCAATAGCGCCCTCGACGGAGATGCCGAGCACGCAGGCCATGATCAAGTCGATCCTCAACGCCATCCTGCGAGCCGACGCTAAGCGCTGGACCCACGCGGGCTGAGCGTTGCTGGGATCACCATCGAACAACTCTCTCAGGTCCACGTGAGCGGCCAGGGTGGACGGCAGCAGCAGGCCCGCACCGCCGACGGCGTGCTCGTCGTCGAAGGTCACCGCCAAGCGGTCCAGGCCATGGCACGATGGTCGCATCGGAAAAGGTGCCTTCCTGTTGAGGGGACGGTGTGTTTGATCGTGACCAGTTTCCCTTACAAAGAGGTACTTTTCGTGGATGCTCCCAGCTCAGAGGCCCCTGAGGAGCCTATCTGGGCCAATGGATCCGGGCTTAACCGAAACCAAAGTGTCGCCAGTACAGCCCTTCGGGAAGCTCTGCTGGACGTCTACCTCTGCGGCGTCTCCCTGTCCTCCGGCTTGCTGGAAGGGCACGCTTCGACCAGGCTCACCCCGCCGGGAGGCTAGGCGGAGATCCCGAGCACGCCAATCGCGAGACCTGATTTCATGCAGTAGCAAACATAGCCAGCGCTCCGACTGTGGAAAGCAAGACTAGCCAGAGGTAGCTAAACTTCAATCGGAGTGTCCACTCGTCCCGGCTCGCCGCCCACAGACGCGAGTAGAGATGTCTGCAAAACCAGTCACGCTGGGGTTCTCGGCGGATAACTAGAAATCGCCGGAACGAGACAACAGCTATGACGATAAGCACAACACCTACTGTTGTGTGCTGTTGTGACCGCGTCATAATAATTCAGCGCCCCCTTGGTCTAGTCGAGAAGTGGGCCGCACTAACACTGTCCACCCGACAACTGCCAACCGTTGGAGTAGAACCCTCCCACCCCTCCTTTCCATCCGGCCGAAACATCAGGACCCCCTGCTGAACTAGATGCGGCCCAGCCACCACCTACATAATACTGTGCCCCTACGCTATAGGACCCTCCGTGCAGAATTGAGCAAACGGAACCATAATCTGCGGTACCTACATTTATGGAGCCTCCTGCAGGTTGCGGTGCAGCCAAACCCGCTCCAAGAGTCAAGAACGTGGCGCCGTTGCCAGTCGCTGCCAAACAGATCTGCCCAACGTAAAGGTAACCACAGATTTCGACATAGAAGTTCCCATATCCTCCGCTATAGCAGTTGGGGTTGTTTGCACAGGTAACCTCAACGCTCGTGCTGGTTCCAGTAGGCGGACTTCCCGGGCCCGAACTGCGCCCCGTGGTGCTGGACGCGCCAGGAGTTGTCGTCGCTGTCGCCGTAGGGGTCGTCGTGGTGGTCGTCGTGGTGACGGTCACGGTATGGCCGGTCGCAACGGTAGTCACTGTCGTGGCGGCTCCGCTTGATAACGTCACCGTTGCAATCGAGGTCGTGCCGGACCTCGTCGTTGTGGAGGTCAACGAGATGGTACCGGTACCTTGGTTAGTTTTCGCCTGAAGCGCGGAACTGGTCGTCACCTTGGCCGTCGTCGTTGACGTTGAAGTTGTCGCTGAGACGATTCCAGGGCAGTCGTTCGGATTGAGCGAGCACGCCGACTTGGTGGCGTCGCAGGCTGCGGCAGTGTTGCAGATCCCAGCTCCGCCTGCGGACAGCATGAGCCCCGACGGGTCCGTCGCGTCCAGAGGGTTCTCGTCGGAGTAGCCGTAAGCATCCAAGGTCGCGTTGAACGCTGGATCCACCGACAAGAACTCCCCAGTGCTCGGGTCATACCACCGCGCCTGCATGTAGTAGAGCCCGGTGGTCGGGTCGAGGTACTGCCCGGCGTACATGAAGGGGGTGGTGGCGGACCCAGTGGAGCCGGTCAGGTTGCCCCAGGCGTCGTAGGTGAAGGTAGCGGTGACCGCGCCCGACGAGTTGGTGAGCGCCCGGGTCGAGCCCAGCTGGTCGACGAGCAGGTAGCTGGGCGTCCCTGCGGAGCTGACCTGCTCGATAGGTGTACCGCCCGGGCCGTAGATGTAACTGTTGGCCCCGTCGGAGAGGAGCAGCGGTAAGGGGCCTTGCACGTCCCAGGTGAACTGGGTCGTGCTGTCCCCCACCGTCTCGGACTGGCGCAGCCCGTTGCCGTCGTAGCTATAACTAGCCGACGAGTCCCCCGTAGTCACCTCGGCCAAGTCGTTGGCCTGGTCCCAGGAGAACGAGGTGGCCGGCCCCGACGGCGGTGTCGTCGTCGTGCGGTTGCCGTCACTTGAGTACGAGTACGTGGTCGTACCACCGGGAGGCGACCCGCACGCCCCCGAGCCCGTGCCCGACCAGCACAGCTCGCCCGCCGGGTCGAAGGCCTGGGCGGCCCCCGCGGGGTTGGTGGTCAGGTCATGGGCGGCGTCGTAGCCGTAGCCCGACGGACCAGCCGCGGTCAGCTCGTGCAGCGGGTTGTAGACATAGCCGGTGGTCCCCGCTCCCGGCGTCCCGGTATCGGTCTCGGCAGTGATGTCGCCGTAGTCGTCGCGGGTGTAGGAGAGCGAGGCCAACGTCGTCGCGCTCTTGGTGTCGGTGATCGACGCGACCTGGTCGGCGTCGTCGTAGGTTGTGCTGGAATCGACGCCGTTGGGGTAATCGGCCCCGGTCAGGTCCGAATCGGCATCGTAGGAGAAGTCGGTGGTGTTGGCCAACCAGTCCGTCACCGACGACAGGCGGACCAAGGAGTCGTAGGTTTTCGTCACCGATTGGCCGTTGGGGTAGGCGAGGGTGGTCACGTCGCCGTCGGCGTCATAGCCGTAGCGTACCGTCGCCCCCGCCCCGTTCTCGTAACTGCTGAGCCGGTCGGCGGGGTCGTAGGCATAACTGGACGTCCCGCTGGCGTCGCTCATTACCGTCACGTTGCCGTCAGGGTCATAGGCGGAGGCGACGCCCTGGGTTACCCCATCGGAGTAGGAAACCGCGCTGACCTCGCCGTCGGCGTCATAGGCCCAAGTGGTCACGTCCGAGCTCGGCTTGGTCATGGTCAGCTGGTTGCCGTCGGCGTCGTAGGCATAGCTGGTGGTATGCGCATCAGGGTCGGTAGCCGAGCCGAGCTCGTCCAGGTAGTTGTAGGCGTAGGTGGTGGTGGCCCCGACGGCGTCGGTGTAGCTGGTCTTGTCGCCGTCAGGGTCGTAGCTGTAGCTCAGCGTGGTGGCGCCCGGTTGGGTCACCGTGACCAAGCGGTCGTCGGCGTCGTAGGCATAACTGGTGGTGCCGTCGTCGGCGTCGGTCACGCTGAGCTGGTTGCCGGCGGGGTCGTAGGTATAGCTGGTGGTGTGGCCGTTGGGGTCTTCGACCGAGCTGGGACGGCCGCGCAGCAGCCCATGCTCCAACAGTTCGGCCAGCCAGACGGCGTCAGCGACATCGATCTTGCGACCGGGCAGGATCTTGACGTGCCGGGCGTTGACCAGCTTCAGCTCGAAGGCCCGCTGCTCGAGCAGGTACCACACTGGCTTCCAATGTTGGCCGGTCGCCTCCATGACGACCTCGGTCACAGCCGCGGCACTCAGCCAGTCGGCCAGCGACTCCAAGCCGAAGGTGAACGCCGAGAACGTCCGGATCTCCTGAGACCGGCCACCTCTTCCGTTGGGAGTTCGGACGCACGCCACCACCTCGTCCTTGGACACGTCAAGACCCGCGCACCGGGCCACTACCAGATCCATCTCGGTCACCTCCTGGACTCAACCGTTCGTGGCGTGTCCAGCAGGGCCCACCGAATCAACAACGCTGAAACGCGTGCTCACGGCAACAGTTCGTGGTGCCGGAAGGGCCCCCGCATCAGTCTGACTATCGGGCTCACCGCACCAAGGGATCCCGAGCTGGGCTGGACACCGCACCATTCTCATCCGTCGTGGTGGCCAAAGGCCATGGGGGTCTGACTAGTCACCGACAACTTATCGTGCCTCATTTGGACGGGAAGAACCGGTCATCCCTGCCTCAGCGCCTTTTCGAGGCTCTCGTCCGGGCATTATCACCCGGTCACATCGGCGCTGGCTCATGCGAGATCTCAGGGTCCCAGTGGCCAATTTGCCGCTGCCGGATCCCGATTCGCGTGGTTGCACCTGACAGGAACCTCTCCAGGTTGGCAGTTGGACGAAGGCGCGCTCCCTAATCTTATATATCTAATCCGGTCACCCGGATGAGACGGGTCCGGGGAGTCCGTCGCACCATGACTCACGACGGGAAGCCCCGAAGCTGACCTGTAAATGAACTATAGGTTTAGGTCAGTGGTCTCGGATCAAAAGTCGAACTGCTCCTACGGAACGAATCCGTCCCCGTGGCCGTCTTGTAGGGAAGCAGCGGTAGTCAGCCTGCGCAAGACAGCCGCATTGTCACTATGACCACATCGGGGTTTGGGTAGCACTGGTGTCGGCGTTTATGTAACAAGCCCACTTCGTAGGGTAAATGGGCTCGGTAGCGCGTGCCGCAAAATAGTGCACGCAGCTAACGGAGGGGCAGGTAATGAGAGTTCAGGTATCGTCGCGCGGCGAGGAACGCTAAGCTAGAGGTAGGAACGGCTTCGACAGCGCAAATCAAAACCTTGGCAGCTCACCGAGGTTGTCTTTCTTGGTATTGTCTGCGTCGGTGCGAATGAACTTCTCGTTATCTATAATCACTACGCGGACATTTGCGCCACGCTTCCATTTATTATCTGAACCCCAGTAAATAGTGGCGAACGTTGAGCCACCACCTAAACGGGACACGACTATGCTCCGCGTAAGGTCGACGCCATCACCCACGGTGTCGCCATTGTCAGGGTGGGATAGGACTCTGGTGATGTGAGTCTCTTTGTCGTTGTACTCCACCTTCGAGATTAGGTAATCCGCCCACTTGTCTGACATTGCTCTTAGCTCCCTTAAGTCAAGTCGGGTTCGGATATTGCACCTAGCCAAGTTCACCTCTAGATGCCTTATTTGCACGTCCGACGCGGAGTCGTCCAAATCAGACGAAACAGGCCTCCGTGGCCTGGGCGTCGTTGTTGAGGCAAGGCTACCTCTAATGCTATAGCGGAGGCTAGCCGCAGCGGCGGCGTCAGTGGCGGGCCATTCCTGACGTGCACTCTTCCTTGTCTGTGCCGGCACTGTGTCGACAGCGTGTCAGCAGACTGGCTTAAAGGCAAGCGCGTAGGGTGCAAGGTCAGGATCTGCGTCTGAACAGGGGTGACGCGCAGCTACCAGGATCGTCGAGATGTCCTGTCAGATCACGTTCTTGATCGTCCGACGCGTGCTCGGCCTTCTCCGGCTCGGCCCGGCGCCGGACGAAAAGGACATCGAGATCGCCGTGTTCCGCCCACCAGTTGCCCGTGCTGAAACGCCCGGTGGTGCGGCCTCGCTACTCACCGGCGGACCTGGCCTTGCTCGCCACGCTCGCGCGGCGGCAGTGGGCTGACCGCGGACAAGAATGCCGAGCCACCGCCCCTCAGAGCTGAAGCTCGCTGAGGCCGCCCTGGCCGCAGTCGGCAACGGTAAACTTGGGGCCCCTTTCTCGGCTCTAGGCTCGCCAACCACGCTCCCATGCGGACCGCCTTGCCTGGAACTGCGACAAGATTGCCGCTGCGGCCAGACATGCACGGACGTGACCGACCACGTCCTCTCGGCGCTGGCATCTGGACCCTCCTGCCGGTTTGCTGACTGGCCGAACCCGGAAGTCTCCCACTGGCGGCAGGTGTGTACACGATCTGCGGCTTGACCATCTGGTATACGTCGTTATCGCTGGTCGAGGCGTCCTCGCCGGCACTCCTAAGCCCGAGGTGGCACTAGTAACGAACGGATGCCCGGCTCACCGCCAGCGGGCATGTTAGCGGCAGGCGGTTCTGCTCTTGCTCGGAGCAAGGTGACCCTGTTGCCACAGGCCTACGGTCGCGAGTCTCGTGCTCAGGCAGCTGGCTCCAGGTTCCCGTTCGACACCGGGGTGAACGGGGCGACACCTCTCCCCCTCCCCGAGTAGCTTCGGAGTGGACGATCCTAGACCGAGCGAAACCCGTCATCCTCGAAACC
>PMWT01000166.1 GCA_003166025.1 Acidimicrobiaceae bacterium
GAGTCGACCAAGGTCGACTGGCTTGGGGCCACCAAGGCAAAAAAACGCAAGGAGTTGGCCGAGGAGGACCTCCAGTCCTTCGTCGACGAGCTGGAAGCGTCCCAGGAACTGCTGTGGGCCAACGGCAGTCACGCCCTGCTCGTCGTGCTCCAGGCTATGGACGCCGCCGGCAAGGACGGGACCATAAAGCACGTCATGTCGGGGGTGAACCCGCAGGGCTGCGACGTCACCGCCTTCAAGCAGCCCTCCACCGAGGAACTTGGCCACGACTTCTTGTGGCGGGCCGCCCAGGCGCTCCCCGGACGCGGGCGGATCGGGATCTTCAACCGCTCGTACTACGAGGAGGTCCTGGTCGTCCGAGTACACCCCGAGCTCTTGGCCCGAGGAGGGCCGGTCCCGGGCAAAGGGCCGGCAAAGAACGTGTGGCAGGACCGTTATGAAGACATCAACGCCTTCGAGCACCACCTCCATCGCAACGGCACCCGGGTCGTGAAGATCTTCCTGCACGTCTCCAAGCAGGAACAGAAGAGGCGGTTCCTCGAACGCTTGGACGACCCGGCCAAGTACTGGAAGTTCTCGGCGGCCGACTTGGCGGAGCGTGGTCACTGGGACGGCTACATGGCCGCGTACGAGGAAGCCCTCACAGCCACGTCCACGCCGTGGGCACCGTGGTACGTGGTACCGGCCGACCACAAGTACACGCTGCGGGCCCTGGTGGGCGGCATCGTGGTCCGCGCCATCGACGAGATGGACCTACCGGCCCCGCAGGTCGCCCCCGACGGCCTGAAGGCCCTCGCCCGGGCCAAAAAGGAACTGCTGGCCGAGTGACGCGCGCTGTGGTCACCACGCGGCGCCGGCAGGCTGCTTGGTCGTGGCGTTGAGCCGGTTGAACAGATTGGTCGTGGCGACCCATAGGACCAGTCCGGCTAGCTGCTTCTCGTCGAAGTGCCTTGCCGCTTCGTCCCACACTTCTTCGGGGACCGGGTCAGGTCGATCGGCAAGACGGGTCATCGACTCGGCCAGGGCCAAGGCCGCCCGCTCCGCCTCGCTGAAGAGGTCGGTTTCGCGCCAGGCGGCCACGGCGAAGAGCCGTTCGTCGCTCTCACCCGCCTTTTTGGCGCCGATGGCACCGCTGTAGACGCAGGGGCTGCAGCCGTTGACCTGGCTGGCTCTCAAATGGGTGAGTTGCATGGTGGGCTGGGGCACACCCGCGCTGTAAGCGGCCTTGATGACGGACTGGACCGCCTCCATGGAGCCGGGGAGCACGTTGGCTGGGTTGTTCATTCTCGCTGTCATGCCTACTCTGACGCGTCACGCCGCCGTTATGTGACAGGGGCCGCCTGTCACATAACGGTCCTCTGGCGCGTCAATGTGGTCAGATGGACAAGGATCTTGGTACCCAGTTCGAAGCCTCCCGGCCGAGGCTGCAGTCGGTGGCCTACCGCATACTCGGTTCCCTGACGGCGGCAGAGGACGCGGTACAAGAGACCTGGATCCGCCTGAACCGCTCCGACGCCGAGAGCATCGACAATCTCGGCGGGTGGCTCACCACAGTCGTGTCGCGTGTGTGCCTGGGGATGCTCCGCTCCCGCCGTAACCAGCACGAAGAGCTGCTAGAGCCGGACGAGCGCGAGCTCGAGCTCGCGCTCGTCGGCCCCGAAGAAGAGGCGGTCCTCGCCGACACGATCGGCCCGGCCCTGCTGGTTTTGCTTGAGACGCTCGCTCCTTCGGAGCGCCTCGCGTTCGTGCTCCACGACCTCTTCGCGGTGCCGTTCGAGGACATCGCGCCGATCGTCGGCCGGTCTCCTGGCGCCGCTCGACAGCTGGCCAGCCGGGCTCGCCGGCGCGTCCAGGGCAGCGACGAGGTGCGCTCCGAAGACCGACGGCGCCAGCAAGAGGTGGTCGAGGCTTTCTTGGCCGCCTCGCGTCTAGGGAACTTCGAGGCGCTCGTGACCATGCTCGACCCTGACGCGGTCCTGCGAGCAGACCGCGCCGCCGTGAAAACCGCGGCCGCTAACCGCGACCGGGGAGCGCCCCTACTAGCACCCCAGGTGCGTGGCGCCAGGGCCGTGGCGATGGCCCTGGCGGGGCGTGCGACAGCGGCCAAAGTGGCCCTCATCGACGGCACTCCCGGAGCGGTGTGGGCTCCCGGCGGGCGGCCCCGGGCGGTGTTCGCCTTCCGCGTCGTAGGCAACACCATCGCCGAGATCGAGATCGTGACCGATCCCGCCGTCGTGGCGGGGCTCCAGGTCCAGGTACTGTGAGCCAACGATATCGGGCTGGGCCCGCAGGCTGTCGTCTTCGCCTACGAGTGCGGGTTCGTCGTCGCCGACGCATCCTGAGTTGTAAGCACTCTCGGGACTAACTTCCAGAAATTGACGTGGCCGAGCCGGCTGGGGCCCGTCACCCTAAAGACTGCTGCAGCCGAGCCACGTGAGAAGGGACCTGGGGGCCAGATGTCGGTTAGGAAGAAATGGCGGTCGTATGCGAGAACCGGGCTGGTCGTAACAGCCTTTTGCAGTGGCGCGTCCTTGTTCTTGGCCAGTGGCGCGGCGAGCGCGTCTTCAGTCAACACGATCACCTTCACGGGCTCTCTTCGAGGCGTTCTCCACGTCGTGGCGAACGACGACTGCGCCGGGGCCTCGGGGACCAGTGTCCAGCTCGACGCCATTCAGGGCAAGCTCAAGGGGTCGAGCACGAGCCAGTGGACCATCATCATCGTTGCCCAGCATGCTGGCACCTCGACCATCAAGAGGTCGATCGGGGCAAACTCGTTCGTGCTCGAAACGCCGGGACAGAGTCTCGTGAAGTCGTGGGAAGCGACGAGCGGGTCGTTCACGACGAAGGGCTCGACAGGAAGCGCCAACGTCACTTTGGTTGGGGCCACCGGTGGCGCGAGCGGGACGGTGCACCTCAACGGTCGTTGGGACTGCCCTGCGTCCACCTGATGCACCCGGGCGTACGGGGCACGGCGTCGTTGCCGGGTGGTGGAACTTGCGGGTTCAGTTGGTAGAGCCCTTCCCAGAAGGGGCCTCTGGGTTCCATCCGCTTGCCCCGCCGTAGGTCTGCCAATAGAAGTTCACGCTCTTGCCTGGGCCTTCGGTCACGATGGACGCGGAGTTGTTGCCCTCGGCCATGGCGGGGACCGAGTACGTCGAACCGGAGCCGGCTACGGGCTCTTGGTCCCATGGGTCGTCGGTACCTGTTTGCTGCCAATAAAAGGCCAGGCTGTTGCCCGGGCCTTGCGCAGCGACCGATGTCGAGTTGTTGCCATCGGCGATCGTCGGGGCCGAGGTGGTGGTCCCCGGCCCCGCTACCGTCTCCGTGCCGGACCCGTTCCGGTCATCCCAGTAGTAGAGAAGGCTGTCCCCCGGTCCCTCGTAAGCGACCTGGGTGTTGTAGTCCGACGCGAAATATGAGATCTCGACGCTGTCGACCGCCGACGGCGCCGAGAACGCTTCGCCATCTCCGGCGATGGCGGAACGTTGCCATCCGCCAGACAAAAGACCCTGGTCCCAGTCTACGAGACTATGGTCGGGCCCCATTACATAGATGTCGTTAACTTCTTTTAGCCCGCTGTGTGAAGAGTTGGAGGCCTCGACCTCGGCCAAGGACGGCGCCGAGTACGCCGCGTTGGAGGTAGCTACAACCTCCTTGTTCCACTGCACGTTGTCGAACATCTGCCAGTAGTAGTCGAGGCTATTGTCCGGGCCCTCCACGGCGATGGCGTTCGCGTTGTTACTTACGCTGGTGGCACTACTCTCGCCGACCGACGGGGCCGAGTAGGTCGTGCCCGGGCCGGCGACCTCTTCGGGGTGCCACTGCGAGGTGCCGTAGGTCTGCCAGGAAAACCACAGGGCATGGGCCGCCCCTTCGTAGGCGACCCCGGTGGAGTTGTTGCCCTCACCGATCGCCACGACCGCCGGCGTCGTCGTGGCGCTGGCGGGGGACGGCGTAGGAGGTCCCGGGACCGAGATGGCGTGTGTACCAGTGGACAGCACGACCAGGGCGACGTCACAGTCCCCGCTCGACGAGCACGAAACCCCGGTTAGCGAACTCGATGCGTTGTCGGGCGCCCCCGCCGGCAGCTCGATCGCCACGGCACGCCCCCAGGCGCCGCCGACCTCGCCTGTCGCCATTGCCGTACTGAGGTCAGTAGTGGTGGGCTCATAGGAGCCGACTACGGTGCACGTGCTGGGCCCGGTGCAAGAGGCGCTGGTCAAGGAGGTGGCAATGCCGCTCGAGTTGGTTGGGGCCTTGACCGTGAAGGGGGAGCCGAAGTGGCCCCCCGACTCGGCCACGGCAAGAGCTTCGGGGCTGTTGCCTTGGCCGACACCATGGCCGATGGCCAGGCAGGCGGACGCGACGCACGAGATGGCCTCGAGCTGAGAGGTGCCTCCAAAGCCGACCTCGGTGGCTTTCCAGGTCCCACCGGACTGGACGGCGCCCAAGCCCTGGTCGCTCCCCCCGCCGGCTTCGTAATCGCCAACGGCTACGCACTGCCCGGCGCGGGCGCAGCTAACGCCCACCAAAGCGCCTGTGTCCCAGAACTCACCGTTGGCCGGCAGGGTGACGGCGGCCGAGGCCAGCCGAACAAAGCCCGACTCGGCGACCACCAGGGGGGACTGGCCCTTGGCGTCCTTGTAGGCCCCCACGGCGGTGCACGAGCTCGCCGAGCCACACGACACCGACGCCAGCGAGTTGGCCGAGTTGCCGGGAAGGGCGCCGGCGGGAAGGGGCGCCACCGAGGTCTTCCAACCTCCGGTCGTGTCCGACGCCAGCAGCGGCCCATTGTCGTCCGAGTTGTTCCCAAGGAAGCTGCCGGCCCCCAGGCAGTTGCCCCCGACTGGGCACGAGGCCCCGTAGAGGCTCACACTCGAAGCCCCCGCCAACCGGAGGTTGGACACGTTCGGGAAGATGACAGCGGCGACCGCGACCGAGGCGCTCAGCGAGACCAATAGCCCCGGCAGCAGCCCGGAAACGAGGGCCGCGCTCCGGGCCCGCCGGCCCACGAGCGCCCGCGGGGCCATGCCCTCCAACCTGGAGACGGACGAAAACATCCGGTCATCATGGCACAGGCCCGGTCCCACGGCGGGAAAGGCGCGTGCGCGGCGTAGCTAAACTCGCCGGGAGGAACCCGACGAACGGACAGGCCACGCGAATGCGCCAAACCCCAGGTGACCAGTTAGGCAACGTCGCGCCGGCGCACGACCGCGTCGGTAGGGCCAAACTGGCGGGCGCCGTTAGGCGGCCCACCAGGTCGACGAGCGCGTCGGTCGGCTCCGTGCTCGTCGCCTTCGCTGCGCTGTGGGCGCTGGTGGGGGCGGCGGTCACTGCGCAGTCGGCTGGGGCGAGCCTCGTGCGACCGGCTACCGTGCTCGCCGCACCGCTCGGGCGGTTTTCCCAGTCTGCTCGGTCCACCGTGCCCACGAACGTGAGCGCCTCGATCGTCGAAACGGTCGTCAAGCACCCGTGCAGCTTGCTCACGAGGTCGGAAGCCGACGCTGCCGCCGGTACCCGTTTCGCAACGGAGTACGACCTCCCTGCGACCGGCCTGTGCGAGTACGTGGCCAACCCGTCGAACAATTCGACCATCAACGTCTACGTCCAGCTTGGGACCGTCGCCGCGGACCTACCACCGAAGTTTGCCAACACCTTCGCCTCTGCGCGGTCACTTGGGAAAGGCGTGGTCTGGGCGGTGGAGAAGGGTGGCCAGAAGGGTTCTGGAGAGCTTTGGTTCCCGCTCGGCAGGGTCGCCTCGCGCAGTTACAGTGTGCAGGTTGAAATCGCCCGTGGCGGGCTCACCGAAGCCTCGACGATCGCCCGAGACTGCTTCTCGCACATGTGATGCAGGTGTCAGTGGGCGACCGGGACGTGTTTGATGCTCACGTGTTCGTCTTGGGTTTCCCCCACCTTCAGGGCTTGCATGTAGTCGAGAGGTACGTCAACTTCGGCCGTGAAGTAAAGGGGGATAAGGTCAACCAACCCATCGTTCAGCAAGGCCAGGAACAACAGCGACCCTTCGCCGGTAACCTGCATGGAACAGGCCTGGTTGCCCTGGGTGTTGTTGGCGATGAAGTCGTAGCCGACGCTCTCCACGCGCAGCTGCAAGGCCATCCGGCCTTCGCCGACGACGTAAGCCTCGGAGGGTAACGTCGGACGCACTCATACGTGCTCTAGTCCCTTGATGAACAGCAACATCAGCACAAGGACGGTCCCTAGTACTGCGAGAAAATCTGCCATGAACGAAGCATGACGACTTGGCCGGTAACTGAGCGGTGAACGGGTAGACAAAGTCGGTGGACAGACGGTGAATGGCGAAGGGCCGCGCGAGCGTCCGCCTCTGCGA
>PMWT01000058.1 GCA_003166025.1 Acidimicrobiaceae bacterium
CTAAGACGAGCGAGCCAAACGCGACGTCAAGGCATGGACGGTGGAGGGATCCAAGCCCAGGCCAGGGAAGCAGCTCAGGCGCTTGAGCGGGAAGTTGCCGACCAGCGCCAACATTTCTTCGTCAGCCAAAAGCCCCTGGGGCCGGCCCTGCTCGTCGGTACCGAACGCGGCCCGAAGGGCGGCGGCACCCTCGGGGACCGCCAGCCACTCCTCTATGGTGGCGTCTCCGTCGAGGCGCGGCCTCCACTCTGGGGCGGGCAGGTCGACCTCTGTCCGGGCGCGGATGTCGCGCGAGGAGGCGCCGATCGCCAGTTCGAAGCGCCCAGCCTCAAGTACCCAGCCCCGGCGGGCGGCCGACCAGAAGCTAAAGGCGCGCCGGTCCAGCTCGAAGCTCACGTGGGCCGTTTCGCCCGGCGCGAGGGCCACCTTCTGGAAAGCCCGCAGCTCCCACTCGGGCCGGGCGACCGTAGCGGCCACATCATGGACATAGACCTGGACGACCTCGGCCCCGGCGCGGGGACCAGAGTTCGCTACGGTCACCGTCACGCTTACAGTGAGGTCGTCCTCCGCCTCGCTCCCTCGCACCGAGACGACAAGGTCGCGGCAAGCGAAAGTGGTGTACGAGAGCCCGTGGCCGAACGGGTAGCTCACCTCCCGGTGAGAGGCGTCGTAGCCGCGATAGCCGACGAAGACACCCTCGCCGTAGCGGACATGACCTTCCTCGCCCGGGAAGTTGAGGTGAGATGGGCAGTCCTCCAGGCGTAAAGGGATGGTCTCGGTCAGGTGCCCCGAGGGTGAGGCGTGGCCCCAGAGCAGCTCGGCCACCGCCCTGCCCATGCCCTGGCCGGACAACCAGGTCTCCAGCACGGCCCGAGCGTGGTGGTCCCAGCTGGACAGGCGCACCGCTCCGCCGTTGGCCAGCACCACCACTACCGCCGCGTTTGCCTTGGCCACTGCCGCCAGCATGGCCAGTTGGTTGGCTGGCAGGTCTATATGGCGCCGGTCGAAGCCCTCGGACTCCTCGGAGGCGGGCAGGCCGAGGAAGGCGACCACGACGGCCGCGCCGGCGGCCAGGCGGGCGGCATCGGCCGCCAACGCTGGGTCGTCGCTGGTTGGCTCGAGCCCATAGCCGGGGGCGAAGGTGACCTCGGTGCCCGGGGGAGCCAGCCGCCGGAGCTCCTCCACGGGCACGTCTACCCACGTGGCGCTGACATGAGAGCTACCTGCCCCCTGGAAGCGCGGCGTACGGGCCAGGTCGCCCACCACTGCCACCGTGCCCCCGGGGGAGAGCGGCAGGATGCCCCCGTCGTTGCGGAGCAGTACGGCACTTGAAGTCGCCGCCTCCTGGGCCAGTTGATGGTGGGCGGCCAGGTCATAGGCGGCCCGCGGCCCGGGCTCCCGACGCGCCCGGCCGACCAGGTGGAGCACTCTGGACACCGCCCGGTCCAATATGCCCTCGTCCAGTTCACCAGAGCGCACGGCGGCCACGATGGCGGCGTCGCTAACCCCGAGGTTGGGTGGCATTTCCAGGTCCAAGCCGGCCTTTAGAGCCTCGACGCGGTCGTCCACCGCTCCCCAGTCGGAGACCACCACTCCGTCAAAGCCCCACTCTTGACGAAGGACCTCGGTCAATAGCCAGGGGTCCTGGGAGCAGTACGTCCCGTTCAGCTTGTTGTAGGCAGCCATGACCATCCATGGGTGAGCCCGGCGGACCGCCAGCTCGAAGCCTGCCAAGTAGACCTCGCGCAGGGCCCGTTCGTCCACGTCGGCGCTCACTCGCACGCGCTCGGTCTCTTGGTTGTTAGCGGCGTAATGCTTCAAGCACGCACCGACTCCCTGGCTCTGGATGCCTTCCACCATGGCCGCGGCCATCTCACCGGAAAGTAGCGGGTCCTCGGAGAAGTACTCGAAATTGCGCCCGCACAGTGGCGAGCGCTTGATGTTGAGCCCCGGGCCCAGCACCACGCCGACGCCTTCGGCCGCCGCTTCCTGGCCCAGGGCCTCGCCGACCCGGCGGGCCAGGGCGAGGTCCCAACTCGAAGCCAGGGCCGAGGCGGTGGGCAAGCAGGTGGCAGGGACACCCTCGAGCAGGTCATCAACCTTGGCCTGTTTGCGTAAGCCGTTAGGCCCATCGGCCACCATCACCGAGGCGATGCCGGCCCGCTCGATGGCCGCGGTATGCCACAGGTCAGCGCCCAGACATAGCGACGCCTTCTCCTCCACTGACAGCAGCGCGAGCACGGCCCCCACGCCCTCCCTGTCGGCCCCGTTCACCACTTCGGGTCGGCCGGTACGGTCGCCGGCCGTTCGACCCGGCTTTCGATGCCAACGCTCTGCCTCGTCTGGCTGGCCGTCTCCACTGCCTGCAGGACCTCAAGCACGTGCAGAGCCAGGGCGGCGCTGGCCCGATGGGGGGCGCCGTCAAGGGCCCGTACTAGGTCGACCACTCCGGGGCCCCGCATGAACTGCTCGGGGGACCCCGGTTCGGCGCTGGGCGGGAACACCGGTGGGAGCGTCGCCCACTCACTGTCATGATGCCCGCGGGTCACGACCGGCCCGTCGTACTTGTTGGGGTCGAACAACCCGAGGGCCCCTTCCTGCCCATAGATCTCCAAATACGGCAGGTGGTGGTCCCAAACGTCGAAACTGAACATCATGGTGGCAAGTGCCCCGGAGGCGAACTCCAGCGAAGCCACGGCGTGAGTGGGGACCTCGACCGTTATTTTGTCCACCCGGCGGCCGGGGGCACTGACCGTCCGCACTGGCGCGCCCACCCGGCTGAACCCCGCGACGCTGGCCACCGGGCCGAGCAGGTTGACCAGGGCGGTGACGTAGTAAGGACCAAGGTCGAGCACCGGTCCTCCGCCCGGCTTGAACAAGAAGGTCGGGTCGGGGTGCCACGTCTCCGCTTTGCTATGAGTGACGAAGCCGACCGCGCCGATCGGCTCGCCGATCACGCCCTTGTCCACGGCGGCCCGCGCCGTTTGGGCCGAGCTGCCGAGGAAGGTGTCCGGGGCGGAGCCAAGCACGCGCCCGGCGGCGACCGCCGCCTCGATCATCCGACGGCCCTCGGCCACGGTGGCGCCCATGGGCTTTTCCACATAGACGTGCTTGCCCGCCTTGAGCGCGGCAAAGCTCACCTCGGCGTGGGCGACGGGCGACGTGATGTTCACGACCACGTCCACCCCGGGGTCGTCGAGGAGGGCGTCCACGGACGGGTAGGCACTGATCGCGGTGGAGGCGGACAGCTTGTCGGCCGCCTCCTGGTACATGTCCGCGCACCCGAGCGTCTTCAGCAGCGGGAAGCGGGATATACCCTTTACATAGCGCTCGGAAATGTTGCCGCAGCCGACAATACCGATCCCGGCTGGCGACGAGGAACTGAATGTCATCGTTTACTCCCTGCGTGGCTTGGACGTGTCAGGGCTCAGGCCTGGGGGAACTCCACAAAGGCGAAGCTCTGTCCATCGGGTGCCCAACTATTGACGTTCATCGTGCCCTGGCCCCCAAAGACGGACAGGAGTGTCTCTACTGGCCCGCCCGCCGGCCCGATCAAGCGGATCTCGACCGGACGATTGGGAGGGTGACCGACCGTCCCCGGCTCGTAGCTGACATAGACAACGCGGTCGCCGGCGGGGGAGATGTGGGGGAACCAATTGACCCGTTCGTCGAAGGTGAGCTGGGTCATGTCCGACCCGTCGGCCCTCATCCGGAAAAGTTGGGCATGTCCAGCCGTCGACGAAGCCCTCTCCGAATTGAAATAGATCCAGGTGCCATCGGGGCTGTACTCGGGGCCGTCGTGGGGCTTGTCCGAACGGGTGATCTGGACATCCGGGCCGCCGGCAACCGGGACCGTGAAGATATTGAGCGAACCGAACGCGTTGCCGTCCACCTCCTCGGCACCGATGTACGCCAATGTCCGGCCGTCTGGAGATATGCCGTGCAGGAAATGGATGAACGGGCGGTCATGGCTGTTCGAGACACGCCGCGGCGTCCCGCCGGTCACCGGCACCTCGTAGAGGTGACCGTCGTTGGCCGAGATGTAGACAAAATCACCACCGGGGGCCAAGACGTGGTCATTGTTGGCGTTGCGCACTTCCCCGGCGTCGATAAGGGCGGGGGCACCACCGTCACGGGCGTCGATGCGGTACAAAAGCCCGTCCTGGTTGTAGATCAGCGAGGCACCGTCGGGTGTCCAATTAGGGGCCTCGATGACGCTGTCGGCGGTCTCGTAAATGACGCGTTTATTGCTAGCTGCGAGGTCGAACGTACATAGGCGGGACGTCTGCCCGCTTTCGAGCTGGCGCCAGGTGTTAGGTAGAGGCATGGATCTAGGTCTCCTTTGCTCGGAACGAAAGAACGGTCACCTACGAGGTGGCGGTGCCGGCGGGCTAGTCGGACGGGTCATTTTGGTATTCGTGCCCGTCCGGCGCCACCTACCTCGCCCCGATTTGTCGTCGAGCCTCGTCAATGGTAGCAATTATCTGGACTGTCTCGTCATGCCCCTGTAGGGGCGATTCAACCCTCCCGTCACCGACGAAGCTCGCAAACGCCTTAGCTTCGTGGTGCAAACCGAGGAGGACATCGCCTGTGGTCTCCTGTTCCCACCGAAGTACCTCCCCGCCACCGGGCCAGCCCCCTCCTCGCTTAAGGACAACGCTAGGCGCCGATATGAACGGCGGCCCCAGTTCGACACAGCCGTCCGGTCCGGAGATCGTAGCGTGGACGGG
The DNA here is from genome assembly GCA_003166025.1 of Acidimicrobiaceae bacterium. Classification (GTDB taxonomy): domain Bacteria; phylum Actinomycetota; class Acidimicrobiia; order Acidimicrobiales; family Palsa-688; genus Fen-671. The sequence continues at coordinate 4,731 of PMWT01000058.1, forward strand.
CGTCGCGGCGCGTGTCCACGTTGAGGCGATCCCGGTCGCGCTGCCGTGGCGTGTTACCACAACCGCCTGGTCCTCGACGCCGCTTGGTGCCAGCGTCCCGGTAGAAAAAATCGCCGAAGGGGCCCCAATGACGGCCGATACGAACGAGATCGGGTAGATCCCAGCGTCGAGCAGAGCGCCACCTGCCAAAGCAGGGTCGTAAATCCGGCTCTTCGGGTCGAAGGGCAGCATGAAGCCGAAATCCGCGGACACCTCGGCAACTTGGCCGACCTCACCTGATTCAAGTACCTGGCGAAGCACATCGAACCCCGGCAGATAACGAGTCCACATGGCTTCCATGGCCAGGACTCCCATGCCTCGTGCGCTATCGACAACTGCCCGGGCCTCCTCGGCCGACGTGGCGAAAGGCTTCTCCACGAGCACATGCTTGCCGGCCGCGATCGCCAAAAGGGCAAGCCGGGCATGCTCGTGATGTGGGGTGGCAACGTAGACGGCATCAACCTGGGGGTCCATAAGGAGGTGGTCGTAAGCTCCGTACGAGTTCGGCATGTCGAACTTGTCCGCAAATGACTTTGCCCGAGGTTCGGAACGGGACGCGACCGCTACCGGCCGCTGGCGAGTGCACTTGAGGAGAGCGGTGACGAACCGAGTGGCAATCCACCCCGGCCCCAGGACTCCCCAACCTAGTGACGGGCCCTCAGGAAAGGGCCGCGGGCTCGGAAGGCTGTCGGTCACACGGTACCTCCAACATATTCGGCTTGCACCTTAGAGCTCCTTGATGCGGACATGACGCCACCGGCACCGGGCGCTGGGTGCCCAGCGGTCCCGCCCGAGAAGGGCGTCGTTGTCGTGGACCTCGAACGCGATGTGCCCTCGGTCGCCGAGCACTCCCAGCACCGCCTCGGGATCGTAGTGGGGAGCCTGAAGCCTCGCCAGGTCGATTTCCGCCACCAGAAGATCGTTGACCCAAACGGTGGTAAGCGCCGGCGCGCCGACGCAGCGGATCCGGAAATCGTTCCAGTCGCCCCACCGCCATGCAGCCAGGAAGTCCTCGGCTCGGGCGCTTTTCGTTAGCATCGCCCGCTTTTCGGGGGTGAAAGGCTCGACACTCGTGGCGGGGTCGTCCAGTTGCAGGCCGATGGGCGTCCCGTCAGGGGCCCGGCGAGCGTCCAGCGCGAACGGGACGGCGTGGAAGCCCCCGATCCCGTTTCCGTAGAACCCGCCTATGGAACCTGACTGGCGGTGGTCGATGAGTACCTGAAGTCCCTCCCAGGAATCGCGCCGACGCCGCACCATGATGCCGGTGTCCGCCGGCCAGTCCGGGTTGGCCTCGAGCCGCAGCTCGAAGTCGCCGTAGCCGCGGTCGGAGATCAGGTACCCGCCGTACCCTGATCCCTCGGGCTGTTGTCGGCCGACGATGGCCCCGTCCTCGACGCTCCAAGCAGCAGGATGGGCATCCGCTTGGGAGTTATAGTCGCGTGGGAAGTCGGTGTTTACGTCGAGCACGCCAGGACCACCGGGGTACAGCTGTCCGTAGTGGCGCGGGATCGCGCTCCACCCGGTAAGGCTCACCCCGTCAAACAGGGGCTCAAATCCAGGCTCGTTCACTTCTGCTCCTCGTTTCTTGTGCGCCGGGCACGCGACGGGACAGGCTCGTCGCCTTCCGGGTTCATTTGAGCGCCCCTGCGGCCAGGCCACGCTCGAATAGTCGCTGAAGACCGATGTAGACGATCACTTCTGGGATCGCCGTCAGGACCGCGGCGGCGAACACCTTCGTCAGGTCGTCGTTGTATTCACCGATGAAGAACTGGGGCACGAGCGTTATGGTTTGCAGGTTCGGGCTCTGCAGGAACACAAGTGGCAGAAGATAGTCGTTCCATGCGTTAATGAGGGTCAGTACTGCGATGGCAGCGGCGATCGGACGCGTGAGCGGGAGTATGATGGAGCGGAACGTGCGCCAAAGGCTCGCCCCGTCCACTCGGGCTGCTTCGATGAGACCATCCGGTATCCCGTTCATGAAATTTCTCGCCAGGAGCGTCGTGAAGGGGATCTGCAGGGCTGCTAGTGGCAGGATGACGGCCAGCAGCGTGTTGTATATATGCAACTTAATCGCGGTTGAGAACAGCGGGGTCAGCAGTACGACCTCGGGAAGGGTCAGCACTACAAGCAGGGCCCAGAAGTAGAGCTCCTTGCGGCGGATGTTCAGTTTCGAGAAACCAAAAGCCGCCAGCAGTGTGCATACGAGGACGATGGCGATCACCGAAAGGGCAATGATCGCGCTATTGCGGAAGAACGTTGGGAGGTCGCCAAGCGCCAGCACCACGCGATAGTTGTGCCAACCGGTGCCCGCGAAGGAACCCTGGACCATAGCGATCAGGGGGAGCAGGAACGGGACCGCCAGGATGGTGAGGATAAGCTGAAGGACCACTTTCTGCCATTTGCGAGATTCGAACATTCTCTTACTCCGATCTATGGCGGAGGCGGAAACCTACGGTCAGCACCATAGCCACGCCCACGGCTAGGACCAGGAGCACGATCGAGAGCGCGGCGCCGTAACCAACTTGGGCTTGGGGGATGCTGACCCGGTAGATAAACGTTCCTAGGAACTCCGTTCCAAAGTCTGGGCCACCAGAGGTCACAAGGTACGGGATATCGAATAACTTAAGCGACGCTATGGCGGTCAGCACGGAGAGCGCGGCTGTCGTCCCCCGGACGCTTGGCCAGATGATGTTGCGGAACATACGAATGGCCCCTGCCCCGTCAAGGCGGGCGGCTTCGATAATTTCACCGTCGATCTGGCCCATTGCCGCGAAATAGAGGATGAAGGAGACGCCCGTAGACTGCCAGATGCCGATGGCGATAATAACGCCCAGAGCGGTCCCGGGCTGCGCGAGCCACGAGCGTTGCAGAAATCCTAGCCCGAAAAAGCGCAGCGCCTCATTGAATTGGCCAGCAGGCGCGAAAACCGAGCGGAACACCGGCGCCATCGTTGCCGGGGCCAGGACTACAGGAAGGAAGATGATCACCTTGTAGAGCGCGCCCATCCACACCTTGGAGTGCAGCAGGGCGGCGAACACCATACCGAGCAGGACTTCCATAACCAGCACTATTACGAAATACAGCAGCGTGTGCCGGAGGGTCCCCCAGAAGACCGGGTCCGCCCAGAGTTGGCGGAAGTTCCCGAACCCGGCCGACTGATGGGTGGGGCTCACCCCGTCCCAGTTCCAAGTTGAGATGAGACCCGTGTACCCGATGCAGTAGTAGATGAGGCCCACCGACACGATAAGCGCCGGGGCAATCCAGAGAAGGCCTGACGACTTCGACTGGCCTACGCCTTTGCGCCTTGCTCGGGCTCTGCGCTGGGCCTGACTGGTCCGCTCTAGCATGGGCCAAGGCCCATGCTAGAGCGGACGCTTAGCCGTGCAGCAGCCATGTGTATTGGTTCGGGCTGCAAACTATCGCTCCGTATTGCCTTAGATGGCCCGGCTACTTCACGTACGGGCTCGTCGCTTGCGTTTGCTGCAGAGTGGCTGCAGCCTGCGCCGGCGTGGCCTGCCCATCGATGACGCTCTGGTCCGCAGTTATGATCGCTGTATCCATAACCGAGGTAATCTGTGCATTCCTGGTCTCCGTGACCTGGTTCACCAGCGCCGCCAGCTTGTAGAGGTCTGGTGCTTGGAGGCTGGGGACGACCAGCGGGAGTGCGGAGAAATCGGGCGAGAGCGTAGTCAGTACCGGGTACTCGTCGAAGTTGTCCGCAACCCTTAGCTGACCGGCTTTGGTCGACGACAACCAAAGGGCAAACGTTGTGGCCGCGCTCTTAACCTTCGAGTTAGTGCTTACCGCGAAGCCATAGTCGGGGTCCCCGAACAGCGCCACAGAATGGCCACCCACGTTGGGGAAGGGGATCGGGACAAAGGTGGGCAGTTTCGCGCTGGCGGAAGCGCCAGCCCCTTCGACGTTCGCCCGCAGATAGGACACCTCGGTGTTCTGCTGGTACCAGGTCCCCATTTGGACCATGGGAACTTTACCGGCAAGGAAGGCGTTGTTGACGTCCGGGTACTGCTCAAAGCCGTCAGCGCCGGGATCCAGGATGCCGTCCGTGCTCAGCTCCTTGAACAGAGCCAGCCCCTTAACCATGGCCGGGTTCGTCCATTTGATCGTGCCCGACAGGGCCTCATTGAAGGCCCCCGGGTCAACGCTGTTCACTATTGAGTGGATCGTGTCGACGTCAAACCCAGGCGAACCTACGCCCTCCCGGAAGCAACTACCCACACCGTTGGCGCGGAAGGTCTTGCATACGCTCACCCACTGGGCGAGAGTGGTCGGCGGCGTCAGCTTGTACTTGTTGAACAGGCCCAGGTTGATCCACATGAACCCCGCGGCCACCCGGCCGACCGGCACGACCCTAAGTTGCCCGTCCAGGCTGAAGTCTGCTATCCCGGGCGCGTACATCCCCTTCGCCCAATTCATACCGCGCAGCTTTTCCATGGCGGGAGTGAGGTTGACGGCGTAGGGGACAAACTCGGAGAAGGCCCCGACTTGGCCGCCGGTGGCTACGTCAAACACGTCTGGTCCGACCCCGGAGAGGAGCGCGGGCCGCAGAGCGGCGGTGTAATTGGCGTCCGGGAAGTTCTTGTAAACGACCTTGATGTTGGGGTATACCTTATTGAAGGCTGCGATATCGAGCGCGGCGAGACCGGTTACGGGCGTCCACCCCCACCAGTTAACTGTGGGGGTACTAGAGGCGGATGCATCAACGACGGACGAGGACACGCCACACCAACCGACGACGGTCGTGGCGATGCCAACCATCAATATGGATGCGCGACGGCTTGCCAGCCGTTTCTTCGACAGTGTACGAACCATTATTAATCCCTTTCTAGATTGCTGGTTTAGCTGGTTTAGCTGTTGTGACCGTCCCTGACCTGATGTCATGGGCGGTTTTCTCGTTGGTCCCAGTAAGTCGGTGCCGTCAGGCAGGCCCCGGTCGCCCAGGATTGCCTCCGGCCGCCACCGGTTTATCGGAAGTTCAGATCTTGCCCCCTTTACGATATATTCGATCTTGCTCTGCGTCGCTATGTTGGGGTGGGAAGGGCGGGGCGGAGACCTAACCGCCCCTCTCCTCTACCAGGTCGATGGCTAAGCCATAGGCCAGGTCGAGAGCCAATAGGGTGGCCCCGTACAACGCGGCTTCAGCGCCGAGAGAGCTGGTGACGATCCGCAGGTCCCGGGTCGAGAACATGGTGGCTTTGGCGTAAGTCGCTTCCCTCAGGCCGGCCAGGAGCGAGATCTCCAAGGAACCCAGCAAGCCGCCCATCACGATAAGAGCGGGGTTGAAGAAGCTGACGATGCCGCTCATGACCGTGCCCAGGGCTCTGCCCGCCTCACGGAGCATGTTGGTGACCACTGGGTCACCTTCTGAGGCCAATCGGGACACATCGCCCACTGTCTCGACGTCGTAGCCCCGTGCCTTCAGCCGATGGACCAGGGCGCTCCCGCTGGCCACGACTTCGAGACAGTTTTTGCTCCCGCACGAGCAGGTTAGCGGGGGCTCGACGTCAGTTACCCCGATATGGCCGACCTCACCGGCAGTCCCGTCGTAGCCTCGGTAAACCTGCCCGTTGGCTATTATGCCGCAGCCTATGCCCGACCCATGCTTGATGAACAGCAGGTCGTGGATGTTTTCCCGTCGCCATTTGGAGTTGTACTCGCCCCAGGCCATGACATTGACGTCATTATCGACGACGATGGGCCCCTGTACCCATTTTGCCAACTGGGACGACACGGGGCCGTTCCCCCAGTTGGCATAGCTCGTTGGCCCCAGGGCGGGGCCGTTGGCGAAATCGACGGGCCCGGGAAAGCCAACGGCGCACGAACGCACCACGTCGATCGACAGCTCCAGGCGGTCCAACGCCTGGCGGACTTGGGCTTCAACCGGCTTGAAGACCTTTTCGTCGCCCCATTCGATCACCATGGGGAAGGCGTTGCCTGCAAGAGGTGCTCCGGCGAAGTCAGCCAGGCGCCAGCGGGCGTGCTTGGACCCGAGCTCGATGGCCAATACCGCTCCGGTGCTCGGTGCGAAGCCGACACGTCTGGCACGCCGGCCGCCGGTTTGCTCGGTCTCGCCCATCTCGACCAGTAGCCCGGCATCGAGCAGCTCACGCACGCGCAGCGTCACGCTGGAGCGGGGCAGGGCGCTTCGGGCGGCGAGTTCGGACCGGGTAACCGCGCCCTTCGAACCCACGGCGCTAAGGAGTGCCTTGTACTCGCTCGCCGGCACTTTGGCTAGCTCTGTTGAAAGAGGCACCGGGTAGAATCTATCTTCGGCTGAAAGCATCTGTCAAGAGGGTCATCCGAGGGGAAGTTAAGTTCGGGAAGTGGTGAGAGGTCCAGCTTGTAGGTAAAGAGTGCACGAGGACGCGCGACTTCCGCTCCAGCGGGGCTTGAGTGGGCCGGCCCTCCCGGGGGATCTAGGGAGACGGCGGCTGCTCCGAGGCGGCCGCGGGCGCGCGCCTGATCAGCGGAGCACTCGGGCACCTGCGTCGGCATCGGGTCGTGGCCAGGCCGTTGACCTTCTACAAGCTGGTCTAGATGTCGGTCCCGTACACGAGTTGGGGTACCCCGTCTAGATCGCTCACCTGTACCGGCAACCCGTCGTGGCGGGCGAAGAAGGCGAGTGCTTGGCGGTCAGGATCCTGTCCAACGATCAAGGTCGTATTGGCGTGTCGTTCGATCTTGCGGACGAGGTGCGTGTTCGCTCCTATTGGCCCCGGTTGTACAGTGCTGGGGGAATGGACTGAGCGACCTGCCAAGGAAAGGTTGATGCTCCTTCCGGGACCGGGCCACCTGGTCCTCAAGAGGGAGGACGGTAATGGCATTGCGTTCTGACGAGCGGCCGGCCCGCCCCGAAGTGGCGTCGGTCGAGACGAAAGATCGGTTGGGCGCGGGCGCCGACAAGACGGTTGCGCGGGCGATGTCCCCACTGCTCGCACACTTGTTTGGTGGGAGCCTCCCCGTGCGTCTCGCGTTCTGGGACGGCAGCGCAGCCGGCCCTCTGGGCGGCCCCGGCACTCTCGTCCTGCGGGCACCGCGCGCATTGGCTCGGCTGGTCTGGTCACCCGACGAGCTCGGTATGGCCCGGGCGTTCGTTACCGGCGACATCGACTTCGACGGCAACCTCTTCGAGATGCTGTTGGCTCTCGAGGCAAAGACGAAAGGAAGGCGCCGCCTCGGCCCGCGTGCGGTGGCGAGCGGCCTGTGGACGGCGCTGCGCCTGGGCGTCATCGGTCTTCCGCCGTCTCGGCCCGAGGAGGAGGTCCGCCTCGGAGGTTGGCTGCACTCCAAACAGCGAGATGCTGTCGCCATACGCCACCACTACGATGTCGGTAACGACTTCTACCGCCTCGTGCTCGGGCCGTCGATGACGTATTCCTGTGCTCGCTTCGACCGAGAGGGCATGTCGCTTGAAGAGGCGCAGCGCTCCAAGCACGACCTCATCTGCCGGAAGCTCGGCCTTGCCGAACGGCCGGGAGCACGCTTGCTCGACGTCGGTTGCGGGTGGGGCTCGATGGCCATGCACGCTGCCAAGAACTACGCGGCCCGCGTCGTGGGGGTCACGCTCAGCGCTTCCCAGGTCGAGCTCGCTCGGGAACGGGTCCGGGACGCAGGCCTTGAGGCGAACGTTGAGATCCGCCTCCAAGACTACCGGGACCTGCGCGGCGAGAGCTTTGACGCGATCTCCTCGATAGGGATGTTCGAGCACGTAGGGACCAAGCGGATGGATGAGTACTTCAACATCTTGTTCTCCCTTCTCGCCCCGACTGGCCGCCTTTTGAACCATGCCATTTCGACGCCGGGAGGCTCAAGGATGCATGGCCGGAGCTTCATAAACCGCTACGTGTTCCCCGATGGGGAGCTGGTCGACTTGGCCAACGTCGCGGGGGCTATGGAGCGGGCGGGCTTTGAGGTCCGCGATGTCGAGTCACTGCGCGAGCACTACTCGGAAACCCTGCACGCCTGGGTTGCGAACCTGGAGAGCTCCTGGGACCAAGCTGTTGCCCTCGTTGGAGAACCTAGAGCACGAGTTTGGCGCCTCTACATGGGCGGGTCGGCTAACGGCTTCGACGACGGCGGAATTGCGGTGCACCAGGTCCTCGGGGCCCTCCCCGCTCAAGGCGGTGCCAGCGGGATGCCACGGGCCCGGACTGGGTGGGGCTGAGAAATGGAAGACTACCCGCGAGGCCGCTCGTTGCTTCAAACGTCTGCTCCCGCGAAGCGAAAGTGACGAGCCGGATCGAATTGTGGCCAAGGCTGGTACTGGTTGACACCAGGCCTTCCGCGAAAATGGAACGCGCTGTTCCAGGGTTGTTCATCACTAACGATCTTCGTACTCGTGGGGATGTACCGAATAGTCAACCCGCAGCGGCGGTGCTCTGAGCGGTTAGCGTCGCTACTATGCATTATGTTGGGGTGGTGCACCTCGACGTCACCCGCTGCCAAAACGAGACTAACGGCCTTGCTCTCATCGACGTCCCTGTCTGCTTCAGAGCCCAAGACCGATTCCGTCGTAGTGTTCTCACGCAGGGACGAGAGCTCGTCGCGATGGCTGCCAGGTATCACCTTCATACAGCCATTGTTTTCATTTGAGTCGTCAACCGCGAGCCATAAACTGACAACAGCCATCGGCTCCAATGGCCAATACGAGCCGTCTTGATGCCACAGTACCGGTTTTCCCGACCTCGGAGGCTTCGAAATATAATGGGAGGCGAATAAAGCTATATCGGGCCCTATAAACAGTTCTGCAATGTTCAACAAGCGAGGGTCGGACACGAGCCTCAACCAAAAAGGGTCGTCTCGAACAAACTCTGTCCCCAGACGTTCCGGTGGAACGTCCGGGTGCTGTTCCTGTAGCCACTCAACATGCCCATTCGTTTCACCCAGCAGATCGTCGTCTATGACACGGCGGAATATCGTGTACCCAACGTCTTCGTACTCTCCAATGGCCCGGTCTGCGACTTCGGTGAGTTCAGGTGACATGCTCGCCTCACGTTCCTTTCCCTGTCCTTGCGCTAACAAAGGTGCTGAGTCGCGGTCACTAGGAGGACCATGTTCCTGGCCCGACCTTACGGGTACGGTGGGGCTCCTAGTTGGAGCATGTTACCTTTGACATAACCCTTTTTCTTGCGGTCAACCGCGGTCGTAGGGCTGCCCGCTTGGGACCGCCAAAAGGCCTAGGGCCCCAGCCCTAGGACCGCGTGGTCGTGAGCGGGCACGTGGCGTTGACCAGCCAGGCTGCTGAGCGCCTCGTAGAGGCGAGTAACACGGTCTTCGTCCCAAGTGACCGCTGGGCCCGGCTCTAGGAACGCCGAGGCGATGGCGGCCGCTCCGAGCGCCGGAAGTGACCATTCCTCTTCGCCTGCTGCCCCGAACGGCCGGGCCGGAGCCCGGTCGTCCGCTAGGCCTGGCAGCGAAAGCGCCATGACTGTCAGTCCCCGGACATTGGCGCTCAGCAGCGTGGCCAAGGTTTCAAAGTTGGCGCCGAGCTCGGGCCGCAGCCGGTAGCCGAGCAGCCCGCACAAGAGCTCCCAAGTCGCGGCGACGCGACCTATGAAGCCTTGCTCGGATTGGGCCAATGTGGCCTGGACCTGGTCGCGCAGCTCACCTTCAGCCAGGCTCATGAACGTGGCGTGCAAGGCGATGTAGGTCCGCCATTCAGCCGAGGCGTAGAGCGTTTGGAAGTCCAGCAGCGATGCCCGTCGCAGTAGCTCGAGGACCAGGCCGTGGCGTAGCTCGGGGGTCTCCAGCCAAGCTCGGCGCTCGGCCACGACCTCTCGGAACAGGCCGGCTATGGCCTCGTTGTCGGCCGGTGTCGGTATGGCCGCTTGGGCCAGCTCTTTCACGAGGTCGCTGAAGAACAGGTCCTTGTACGGCCAACGGCGGTAGACGGCGCTCCGGGAGACGTCGGCGTCGCGGATGACGTCCTCGAAGCTGATGTGGTCGAGGCTGACCGTGAGCCCCGTCCGGTTCACCATGGCCACGGCCGCCTTTAGCATGCGTTGTTCGGTGTCGTGGTCAGACAACCGCCGTCCCCTGCGGGCCAGGCCGGTCGGAGCTTGCGAGCGGCTCTCCAATTTTCCACCTTAGGTCTTTGGACTCTATGTCTCAAGTATGAACATCTATGATCCTAGTACCAGGCTAGCAAGAGCGAACCGCCGCCGAGACCATGCTCATGCGCGACGGTACAAAGCGCCATAGGAGGACGACATGGGGATCCTTTTGTCTGACCAGCGACTACGGGCCATGTACCCAGGGGGCCGGGGGGACCGCACGGCACGCCGCTTCGCCCGCCTCTGGGCAGGTGTGTTTGCCCAGGGCTTGGCGCCCCGGCGCTGGGTGACCCTCGAGGTCCGGGGCCGTCGCTCGGGTCGCGCGCTACGTTTCCCCCTGGGCATGGCTGATTGGCGGGGGCATTGGTACCTCGTTTCCATGCTCGGCGAGCAATGCAACTGGGTGTGCAACGTCCGGGCCGCGGATGGCAAGGCCGCCCTCAGGCGCCGAGGTGCCATCCCGTGCCAGCTGGTGGAGGTGCCTCCAGGCGAACGGGCGCCAATCATCAAGCGCTACCTGGAGAAGGTCCCGGGGGGCCGGCCGCATATCCCCGTAGACCGGGATGCCCCTGTGGCCGCGTTCGAGGCGGTCTCGTCTCGTACCCCCGTCTTTCTGGTGGTGCCCGTGCCCCCGCCATATGGCGTTGTACCGACCCGAAAGCGCCATTGGGGCCGATGCTGGTCTGGTCGTCCCAGACGGAGAAGGTCCGGAAGGTTTTGCGTACCTATCATCCTCGCGACCGATGCACAGTCATGTCCCGGTGGCTACGGTCGATGCTGTGGGATCATTTCAGCAGGTCCGAGCGTCCCGTACCCGCTGGTTCGCTCACGGTCTGACCGAGCGACAGTGGATCCTGCTAGACGCTGTCGCTGCCGTCCTTGGGTTGTTGGTTGGCGTCATTTACCTCCGTGACCCGCGCCTTGGTGCCGTCCACGGCCCGCCGGCCGACATGGTCCTGGCGCTTCTCGCTGGCGCCCCGGTACTGTTCCGAAGGCTGTTCCCGCTGCCCGCATTTGCTATTTCCGCGGCAGCCATCGCCGCGCTCCTAGCCTTGGGCAGCTCACCGTTGCCGCTAAGTACGATGCTGGCCCTCACCGGCTACACGGTGGCCGCCCGCGTCCCCCGTCGGTTATCCCTGCCGGCGCTCGTTCTGGGAGAGGTGGCCCTTCTCATCGCTCTGGCCCTCTCTGGCGGGCCCGGCAAGGGCCCGGAGACGACCGAGGCCGTCCTACTCTTGGCGGTGGCCTGGTGCGTGGGCGACGGTGTGTCAGCGCGACGCGCCTACTTATCCGAGCAGACGGAGCGAGACCGGGCAACCGAAGCCGACAGAGCCAGGCAGGCTGTCCGAGACGAGAGGGTCCGGATCGCACGCGACTTGCACGACGTTATCGCCCACAGCCTGGCCGTGATCACCGTGCAAGCCGGCGCCGGTCGCCGGCTGATGGCTAAACGGCCCGAGCAAGCCGCCATTGCGCTTGAGTCCATCGAGGCCACCGGGCGCAGTGCCCAAGACGAGCTCCAAGTAGTCCTCGGGCTCCTGCGGGAAGAGGTCGGCTCGCCCTCCGGCCTCGCCCCGGTGCCTGGCCTGGTCGACCTGGGACAGCTGGTCGATACGGTCCGGGCGGCCGGGACCGCCGTGGAGTTCCACGCTTCAGGGACGGATCGCCCCATTTCGGCCGCACTAGAGCTGTCGGTTTACCGCGTCGTGCAGGAGGCTCTCACCAACGTGGTCAAGCATGCGCCGGGGGCCAGTGCGACGGTGGACATTTCCGTGTCGGAGGGCGAAGTCAATATCGAGGTCGGTGACGACGGAGGGGCGCCCACCGGTCAGTTGAGGCCGTCACCCTCGGGACAGCCGGCCCAGCTCGGCGCCCGACATGGCATCGTGGGAATGCAAGAACGGGTTGGTGCCTTCGGAGGCTCCCTGATGGCCGGGCCACTCCCCGGGCACGGGTTCCGGGTCAGTGCTCGCGTCCCCCTCCCCTTTGGCCCGTGAGCATCCGGGTCCTTGTCGTCGACGACCAGGAACTGTTGCGCAGCGCGTTCAGGGCTGTCATCGACGCCGAGGACGACATGGAAGTGGTCGGAGCAGCCGCCGATGGTGCCGAGGCTGTAGGGCTGGTTGCCACTACCTCGCCTGACGTCGTCGTTATGGACGTACGCATGCCCGTTATGGACGGGATCGAGGCGACGCGTCGGATAACTTCGTCGCGCCCCGGCCAGCCGCCGCGTGTGCTCGTGCTCACTACTTTCGACCTGGATGAGTACGTCTTCGAGGCCATGAGGGCCGGTGCGAGCGGGTTTGTCCTGAAGAGCCGTCCGCTCGAAGAGCTCCTCAACGGGATACGGGTCGTCGCTGCCGGCGAGGCCCTGCTCGCCCCGAGCGTCACCCGTCGCCTGATCGCCTATTTCGGCCGCCAAAGAGGGCCATCGCCGAAGTACCGGAGTGACCTTGACCAGCTCACCGAACGCGAGCGGGAGGTGCTACTGCTCGTCGCCCAGGGTCTTTCCAATGCTGAGCTGGCCCAAGTCCTAAATGTGAGCGTGCCCACGGCGAAGACCCATGTAAGCAGGGCCCTGTCCAAGTTGGGCGCCCGTGACCGCGTCCAATTGGTAGTGATCGCCTACGAGTCCGGCCTGGTCGGGACGGGCTGAACCCGAGCCGCACCTGGTCGCCTCGGCGTGGCGGGAGGACCAGGTCAACCTTGGGACGACGGCCCGTCGTTCTGGGAGATGAGCCGAAATCTGTTCTCCGGCCTGACGACGGATGCCTAGCAACCAGCGATCATGAGGGAGTGGAAGACCCAACCCAGAAAGTGAGGGCCCCGTGCCCGACTTCAAACGGCTCTACCGTCCCCGGACTACCTCGCACCGACCGCTGAGCACCGTGGGTGCCGGAAGCATCATCGCAGCGCTAGCCGCTGTCGCTTGGTACAGCCCGTCCGTGGGCACTATGGCCGCTTCCGCCTCCGCCGACCCGCCCGCAGGCTCCACCACCGCCGATTGCTACTCGGCGACCACCTGCTATACCCCTCACCAGCTCGAAGTGGCGTACGGCATCCTGCCCTTGCTCGACCACGGCACGAACGGCGCCGGGGAATCTGTGGTGCTGCCGGAGCTGGCCGAGCCCCAGTTCCCGCTCCCGGTTAGCGACATCCGCCAGGACATGGCCGCGTTCGACAAGCTGTTCCAGCTTCCAACGGCGCACATCCGGGTTGTGACCACCCTCGCCCCCTCTGCATCGCCGTGGTTGGCGAACGGCGAGGAGGTGCTGGACACCCAAGTGGTACACGCCATTGCCCCCGGCGCCGCCATCGTTGAGGTCCTCGTCAATGGGAACTCCCTCGAAAACGCCGCCAGCGCGGTGGCAGCGTCGGTAGCTGCGGTGCGCCTCGGCAGCTCACTTGGTGGCGTTATCTCGATCAGTGCCGCCGGCCAGACCGGCGGGGAGAACTGCGACAACCACGCCGAGGTGGCCGCTCTCCATGCCGCATTTCAGTTCGCCGCAGCTCACCACGTAACGGTGGTCGCTGCATCTGGTGACATCGGTGCCGCTGGTGAGCCCTGCCAGGTATATAAGGGCCTGATCGGCGGAGCATTTCCTCCGGTCAAGGAAGTCAACCTGCCCGCTTCGGACCCGCTGGTACTGGGCGCCGGTGGCACCAGTCTGACGGCCAGCCACGCCACGGGCGCCTATATCAGCGAGAGCGCATGGGGCCTGCCCTACGGGAGCCCGGGAACGCAGTTCCAGGCGTCGGGCGGTGGGACCAGCCATGTTTTCTCCCGGCCCAGTTACCAAAACGGCGTCACTGGGACCGCCGGGTACCGAGGCGTGCCCGATGTGGCCGCTGACGCCTCCCCGCATGACGGTATGGCCCTGGTATTAGCAGCAGGCGGCGGCAAGTACGTTGTCCGCAACAGTGGCGGGACGAGCACGTCGGCTCCCATTTGGGCCGGGACAATTGCCTTGGCCGACCAGTATTCCGGTCGCCACCTAGGTTTTGTGAACGCCGGTATTTACCGCATCGGCCGGAGCTCCCAATATAAGCGGGCCTTTCACGACGTCACCACGGGGGACAATTCCGTTAGCTTCCCGCCGAAGACGCTGATCGGCAACCAGGCCCACCCCGGCTGGGACGCAGTGACTGGATGGGGTAGCCCGGATGCGGCCGTACTGGTCCCGCTCCTGGAGCACGACGTTCACTCCGACGACGCTGTCGGGCTGTAGGTTACGCCGCCAACGGCCACGCTCTGAACATAGCGCGCCGCCAAGGGCGTCCGCTCAAGGACCTGTCCCTGGGAGCTGTCAAGAGCCGTCGCGGAGGTCGCTTAAGCGCTCGCGCCTGAAGCGGACGTCGTCGAAGGCGACGACGCAGCCGTCACCGGTCGGCGACTGTGCCTCGAAGCCGATCGCCGCTGGCCCCGTGGGCCCGTCGATGCTGAAGAAGCGGACCATCCGCCAGGCCTTGCCGTCGAGGGAGGCGTGGTAGGCGAAGGCGTGGCTCACCCGGGAGACCCGCAGCCATACCGTCCGGCCGTCGACGACGAACGCGTTGGCGTCGTCGGAAACGCCGCGTGTTACCACCGAGACGACCATCGGCTCGCCGGCGGGGGAAAACTCAAAGCAAAGCTTGCCCCAATGGCGGTCGTCGACCCAAACCAAGAGCACGCCGGCGTCGTAGGCCGAGGCGAACTCCACGGTGACGCGGGCGCTGAACTGGAAGTCACCGTCGGGGGGGATGCCGAGCAGGGTCGCCGCGTTGAGCATCGACTCGGCGTTGAGCTGAGTGCCCGCTCCTGGGTCTATGAAGATGTCGCTGTGGGGGAGCGCCGAGGCTGTCACCGTGGCGGGCGTCTCTGAGATCTTCCACGCCGCGTCGGACGACGGCGAGAGGCTGAAGGGCAGGCCCGGCACGGGCCAAGCGGTGGTCATGTCGTCTCCGTCTGTCGTCGGGTCATGGCGCTGTGCCCTCGGGCCCTGAGATGGCCTTATAGGCTGTGGAGTGAATCAAACTACATGGAACCAGATGACCATTTCGAGCATGACCGGAAGTTCTTAGCCTCGTCAGGACCAAAGGCCCTGGTCAGCGGGAGCCATCCGGGCCACGCTGGCTTGGAGGTGTTGGGGATGAAGGCCGCCGTCGTTTACGAGAGCATGTTCGGGAACACGAAGATGATCGCTGAGGCGGTTGCTGACGGGCTCGCCCAGTCGGGCGCGGCACTCGATGTGGTTGTCAGACCAGTGACTGAGGCCATGCCCGAAGACCTTGTGGGCCTCGACTTCCTCGTTGTCGGAGGCCCAACTCATTTGCGCCGGATGACCTCTCGCCGGACCCGTGAGATGCGTGTCGGCTCCCGAGCCACCTCGTCGTCGAGGAGTAGCAATGACTCTGAAGAGTGGGCCCAAGTGGCAGCGACGGGCGTGCGTGAGTGGCTGGCCAGCATCTCCGATGTCGCAACAACCAAGCGAGCCGCCGTGTTCGACACCCGCCTACGTTATTTTCCAGCAGACGGTGCTGCCCCGCTGATCGCGCGCTGTCTTCGCGCTCGTGGGTACCGGGTTGAGGCGGTACCCCGCGGTTTCTTGGTCGAGAGCGCGCTAGGGCCCATAGTGAAGGGCGAGACCGAGCGGGCAAAGGTATGGGGAATGGCACTGGGCGACCAGCTCCTGGCGCCGTGCACGTGCCGAGGCGACGCTGCTCCACCGCGCGTGGGCCGCAGTTTTCGGATGTCACTTGGCCAGGCCCGTTGGGGGATTGCCCCGTAAGCAGCGGTGCTGGCTAGTTGCCCCCTTTCACCATGGCTTGACCTTGCCGAGGCGGCTGACGCCGAAGAGTATGCCAAATGCTACGGCGAGTTGGACCAGCGCCAGCACCATCGCTTGTTCGTGCGAACCGAAGAAGACGGCGTTGTAAAGCGCGATCGGCATAGTCGTTGCTATTGGCACCGATCCCGCGACGATCATGGTCGCTCCGAAGTCCCCCAAGGCCCGGCCGAATGCCATCACGACACCGGCGACGACGCCACGCCGCGCCAGCGGCAATGTGACGAGCAGCGCGATCCGCCATTGAGGCAGCCCCATAGCCCGAGCGGCCTGCTCGAAGCGCGGGTCGACACCGGAGATCGCGGCTCGTGAAAAGCGCAGGCAGTAGGGGAACGACTCGACGATCTGTGCCACGACGATCCCGGTGAACGTGAAGGTGAGCGGGTGGCCGAAGAGGCGCACCTCAGCGCTGCGGATGGGCCCGGGACCTCCCAATTGTGTGAGGAGGTACCACCCGACGACGGTGGGCGGGAGCGCCATGGGCAGGCTGAACACGGTCTCGATAGCGCCTCGCCCAGGAAAACAGCCTTTGGCGAGAAGGAACCCGAGCGCGCACCCGACGACCGCCACGACGAGCGTCGCCTCGAGGGCGGCATGCAGGGAGACCGATAGTGGGCCCCAGACCCAGGGCGGTATACCGAGCGCGTTCAGCCACGAGTGCGGGACCAGTCCGTTCACGCTCGTCCGGTGCTCTCCGGTGCCCCCGACGCAGGTCCCGGGCATACGGGACGGTCGACGACGCGGGCCCCGGTCACCCGCCCGTGGTTGTAGCCGATAATGACGTCACCGAGCTCCTCGGCTTCCTCGGCATCGTGGGTCACCAGCACCGCCGGGACGCTCGACGAAATGATCACCCCTCGGATAAGTTCCCTCAGCTCACGGCGCACCTCGGCGTCGAGGGCCGAGAGCGGCTCGTCGAGCAAGATCAGTGCCGGGTCGCCGGCGAGCCCGCGGGCCAGGGCCACTCGTTGGCGTTGGCCACCCGACAGAGATCCCGGTCGGCGGTCGGCCAATCCTTCCGCTCCGACCCGTTCGAGCCAAGAGCGAGCGACGGCGCGTCGTGCCCGGCGCCCCCTGGTCTGACGGACGGCGAGGGCCACGTTGTCGATAACCGAGCGGTGGGGCAGCAGTAGACCGTCCTGGAAGACCATGCCGACGCGACGCTTTTGGGTGCTGACGTAGGTACGGCGGGAACAGTCCGTTACGACGTGACCGTTGATGGTGATGGTGCCGCTATCGGGACGGATGAGGCCTGCGATCAGCGCCAGGGTCAACGACTTCCCGGCTCCTGATGGGCCGAACAGTACCGACATCCCTGACTCCACGGTGAACGCAACGTCGAGGTTGAACTCGCCGATCTGACGAGCGACCGCAAGCTCAAGCGCGGCCGTCATGACCGGCTCCGACCGAGCAGGCCGACGCCGGTCATAGCGATGATGGCCATCAAGACGAGGATCAGCAACATCGTGTCCCGCTCGGGGGTGGTGAAGGAGTCGAGGATGGCGAGCGACATCGTGCGAGTCCTGCCGTTGATGTCCCCACCGATCATGAGCGTGGCCCCGTACTCGCCGAGGGCACGTGCGCACCCGATCGTGAGCCCGGCGGCGGTCCCGCGTCGAGCAAGCGGAAGTGTGACCTGTAAGGCGACTCGCCAGTTGGGCAGGCCCATCGTCCGCGCCGCCTGCTCGAGCGCTGGGTCGACCCCTGCTATGGCCGAGCGCGCGGCCCGCAAGCAAAACGGGTACGCGGCCACCGCCGCGGCAATTATGCACCCCCAGACGTTGTAGACGAACACGTGGCCGGTCACACGGGTCAAGAACCCTCCGACCTGGGTGCCCGGGGAGAGCACTTCGAGCAGGTAGTAGCCAATGACCGTAGGCGGGAGGATGATGGGAAGGCTCCCGACCGTTTCGAGCACGTCCCGTCCCGGGAAGTGGCCCTTCGCAAGCATGTACCCTGAGGCGACGCCCGTGACCCCGGCGATCACAATTGCCGCGGATGCGACGCGCAGCGAAAGGAAAAAAGGCCCAGAAACGATGTCCCAGTAGGCGATGTAACGGGCCAGGAGATGAGCGGCACCGAACCCGAGCCCAAAGCCCACCAGCACGACGACTGAGATGACGACGGCCCTTTTCCTCTTGTCGAGGGCCGGCGCGGCTTTGGGCTCCCGCTCCACTAGCGGATGTTGTGTGTCAGCTAACTGATGGGGTCATATCCGAAGGCGGCTAGTACCGCCTGCCCCTTGGAGGAAAGCAAGTACTGGATGAACGCAAGGGCGGCTTTACCGTCGGGGCTGGTGAGGTCCGTTGCTGCGCTCTGAGCTTGGTCGTCGTTCTCGACGACCACCCATTGCCTGATCGGTTGGTAGTACCCGTGCTCGCCTACAAGGGTCTTTGGGCTATCGGCGCCGTCCTTCCCGAAGGTCCCGGAGCTGATGTCGGCCGCCACATTGTCGTGCATACCGGCAACGTAGTTTCTATCCGTGCAAGGCTCAGCGCTGGCGATGTTGGTCTTCCAGCCGTTCGACACGGTGGCGTCGGAGACGTCCGCCACGCCGCACGCGGGCACCTCTGCCCAAAAGTCGGTGTCGTTACCTGCGGGAGAGACCTCGAACGACTTCGGCAGGAGCGCGATCTGCGAGGTGCCGGCGACGACGCTGTCCTGGGTGTAGGTCACGTTATCGCCGAAAATGACCGGCAGCGAGGGATCGGAATAGTTCCCGTTCCCGTTCTGGCCTCCCGACGAGGGGCTCGTGGTGTTGTAGTTGTCCAAGCTGGAGCCCTTGCCTGTTATGCGGTCGATCTCCGCGCAGGCCTGGTCCGAGGCCTTCGCACCCAGGGCCTTGTCGGCGTTGGCGTGGTAGTACTGGGTGGCCGCTACGTAGAGAGCCTCCATGCCAGCGAGCCCGTAGGGCGCGTTCGGCGCCACCGGCGACGGCCCGCAGCCAGTGTCTGCGAAGGTCCAGCCGTTCTTCGGGTCGGCAATGGCAAGGTACCCACCGGTGTTATGAGCGGCTGTGCCCCCGTAGGACTTTTTTGTATGGGCGAGCAGGTCGCTCCAAACCTGGGCCATGGTGTACGGCGCCTCTTTTGTGCCAGTCTTGGTGAAATAGCCGCCAACAGGCTTCGCACAGGCGGGAGCGCCTTGTGCCGGCGCCAACGTCTTCCCACCGCTCCTGCAGGAGACGATCACCAGGCGCCCGGTGGTGTACTGGGCGCGGGTGGCCCCGATACCAGGACAAGCCATGCCGTTGTTGTTACCACCATTTGGGGCGGAGTACGCGGTCGAATGCGAATCGATGCACTTGCCCACGGTGTTCTTCGGCACCGCCCCCGGGTTCGATGCCGCGGGAGAGCCGTAAGGGACCGTGTTGTCGACGTTGGCCTCGTCAGCCGATGCGAACAATGCGTCGCCGGCCGGCGAGTTGCCGGTGCCGTCCGATGCGTAATCCGCGCCGCCGTCGATCACTCCGGCGAGGTGGCCCGACCCCCCGAAACTGAATGTGACGCTGTTGCCGCCGTTGGCGGTCTGAACGAAGTTCTGGGTCATGAAGTCGAACGCCGGTTCGGTGTTCGACGCGGCCAGGAACGTTGTGCCGGTTGACTGGGCCGACGCCGGACCGGCACCAACCCCTACTGCACCAGGCAGGACGGCTACAACCAGCCACGATGCACATACGAGCCTGGGCAATGAGAGCTTCTTGGACAACCGAGTGCCCCCTTTCCGTGTGCGGCCAGACGCGTACAAAGAGACGTCAGATCGCCCTGAGCTTAGGTACCATCCTTGCTTTGGTCAAGGCAGACTTGCTCTGGTCAAGACAGCCCTTCTGACGTTAAGGCAGCTCTGAGGGTCCCCGGCTGGCTGCGAGCGGGGCTGGGAGCCCGGGTGGGTGAAGGGCCAACGCCCACGACCGAGCGGTCTAGCGGCTGTGGTCGGACGGCGTTCCCGCGCCCGGTGGAGCCTGTCCGGGGCGTCGCTTCAGCCCGCCGGCGATTGGTAAGCAGGGGAGCCAATAACGATTGTACCGCAGCCCGTCCCGGGTATGTACACAACGGAATTGTAGACGGGCTTGTGCGCGAGAAGCCCTTCATCCTCAAGCGTTGAAAGCGACGCGTACTTGCCGTACTTGGAACAGCTCGCCTTCTCCGCCCGCATAATTATCGCGCTCTCGGATGCGATGGCGCCGGTCGTCCCTTTGTTTGTGGTGGCCCCCGCCAGCACGTAGACCGCGAAACCCGTGATGAAAGAAAGTACGAGCAAAAAGCCAAGAAGGTGGCCAAATGAGAGTTTGTGGGACATCAAAACGTTTCCTCTCAACCACGCGCTGGCGTAAAGGACCAAAGATACCATCCGGGGCCCTTTATGACCCGGGCCCCCTGTAGTGGGGGATGGCCTCACCGCTTGCCGTCCCGCGCTTACCTGGGGACCGGCCGCGTCCGCACGGTCTCCCGGCGTTCGTGGCATCCTGAACAGATGGACGTCCGGGTCAGCTCGACTAGCCGGATAGACGACCGCTTCCGCCTTGCCCGGCTCGGTCGGGGTCTGTCCCAGGCCGCCCTCGCCGAGCGAGCGGGTGTCACCCGCCAGACGATCTCCGGGATCGAAGCCGGGCGTTGGTTGCCATCGCTCGACGTCGCTCTCGTCGTGGCGGCCGCCCTGGGCTCGAGTGTCGAGGAACTGTTCGGCAAGGCTCCCAACTTCGCCCCGGCAGAAGCACGGCTCGCCTTTGGCGCGCAGAAGAGCGCCCGGCTTCTGCTCGCGGACATCGACGGCGAGCAGGTGGCGTTCCCCCTCGAGGGCGACCATGTCTTGGTCCCCGGGTTCCGCCCTGCCCTGGCCGAGGCGGACACCACTGAGGGCTCGGCGGCGGGCTCGTCCGTGGCGGCCCGACGTTTCGTGGCACCCGCGCCCGTTCTTGTGATCGCCGGGTGTGACCCGGCTTTGGCCCTGTTGACCGGGCCCTTGCAGCGGCACCGCCCGCCGGTCAGCCTGGTGTGGTGGAACTGCTCCAACTCCACTGGCGTTGAGCTCGTCGACGCTGGTCTCAGTCACGTGTCGGCGGTCCATCGCCGTAGCGACCAAAAGCGCGGACGTTCGGCCGCGCACGAGGTCGTCGGCTTCGCCGCGTGGCGGGAGGGACTGGTCGTGTCGCCCCGTTATGCCGCCCGGGTGCAGGGGCTGGCGGACGCCCTGGAGCTCGGCCTACGGGTAGCCAACCGCGAACCAGGCTCCGAGGCTCGGCGGCTGCTCGATGATGCTCTTGTCCAACTCGGTGTGGAGGGCAAGACCGTGGCCGGCTACGACAGCTCCTGCACCGCGCACCTATTGGTGACCTCGGCTATCGCGGCCGGCCTGGCCGATGTCGGTGTGGCCAGCGAGCCGGCGGCGCTCGCTTACGGCCTGGGCTTTGTCCCCTGGCAGGAGGAGACTTGCGAGTTGTGGATCCCGGGCTCCCAGCTTGGCACCCCTGAGGTCCGCGCCCTGCTAAACGTCATGGCCGGAAGCGAGCTGCGCGCTCAGCTGGGGGCCATCGCTGGTTACGACGCCACCCCGTGTGGGACGGTGGTCGGATGACCTCCAATATCACTCGACCATGGAGGCGCACTTTGGCCTGGGGGCGCGAACGTGAGGGCCCTATTGAGGGACAAGGGCCCTATAGAGGGACAAGGGCCCTACCCTGGCGGTCGGGCCGCCGGCCGAGCTGAAGGACAAGAGAGGAAGCGTGGGGTTCACAAGGGGGTTCCACAATCGGCGCCAAGAGCCCCGTGATCCCCGTCTGCCTCCGGGCCAGTACGACACCGGCTCGTTATGGCCAGTGCTAACGGCCGAGGTGACGCCGAAGATCTCCACCGCGTCATGGGCATTTTCTGTTGAGGGCTTAGTCGAACGTCCGACCATTTGGACCTGGGACGAGATCCAAGCCTTGCCCCCATCGAGCTACGAGGGCGACATCCACTGCGTCACAACGTGGTCCAAGCTCGGTGTGACCTTCAAGGGTGTCTCGGTCGACACCCTGCTGGCCACGGCAGTACCCTTACCCGTAGCAACTCACGCCCTGGCTTTTTGTTATACCGCCCAGTCCAGCACGGTCCCCCCCATTGCCTACACCACTAACTTCCAGCTGGACGACCTCAGCGGAGGCAAGGCTTGGGTGGCCTGGGAGTACGGAGGCCAGCCCCTTCCCATCGATCACGGGGGACCGGCCCGGCTCCTGGTCCCGCACCTGTACTTCTGGAAAAGCGCAAAGTGGGTGGCGGGGCTTCGCCTCCTGGACCACGACCAACCCGGCTTCTGGGAACGCAACGGTTACCACAACCGCGGCGACCCCTGGGTCGAACAGCGTTACGACGGCGATTGACCGTTTACGAGCCCGACGGCGGCCACAGCGCTGGAGAGACGTGGCTTGACTCCAGCCGGCCATCGATGCTAACGATAACACGCAGGATGCCCTGTGGAACTGCCGCATCGGGATGGTGAATAAATGCTCGATCTGAAGCCCCGTGCTTACGTCCCCGACCCTTGTTACCCCCCTAGTGGGGGGGCCGTCGGTTATGGCTGGGACGAGGTGGCGGCCCGGGCCGGCGACCATGTGGCCGTGGTGGCGATCGACGGCCCGGTGGTCGCTCGCTGGGAGGAGCTTTGCGCCGGGTTGGCCGGTGCCTTGTCGCGTCGAGGGCGCAAGGCCCGGTTCCTCACCTCGACGCGGTGGCTGCTGCCCTGGGAGAGGGTACAAGAAACAACCTCATCGTACGAACTGCGCGATGACCCCGACTTCGATCATCTGGCCTCGGGACGCCTGGCTGATCTTTTCCGGGCCGAGCGTCACGTTGAGGTGCCTGAGGGCGAGCTCCTGGTGGTCTGCGGCCCTGGCGCCGCTCTGGTCCCGCACGACGTCCTGTGGTACGCCGATTTGCCAAAGCGCTACGCCGAGGCTGCGATTTTGGCCGGTGGCCTCAATCTCGGGCAACGGGGAGGGACCGGGGCCGGGACCACGAAACGGCTGTTTTTCATAGACTGGCCGCTACTCGACCGGCACCGCGACGAGGTCGCGGCCGATATAGACCTGTGGTTGGACATGCAGCAGTCATCCGGCCCGGCCTTTCTTGACGGCGCCACCTTGAGGGCCACGCTGGCCGACCTGGCTGGTCGTCCTTTCCGTTCCCGTCCTACTTTCAACACCACGACCTGGGGCGGTCACTGGGGGCAGGAAATCCTCGGTCATAATCGCGACCAGGCCAACAGTGCCCTGGGCTACGAGCTGATAGCCCCCGAGGCCGGCGTGCTCGTAGGCACGCCCGGTGGCCCCAAGGTGGAAGTACCTTTCCAACTGATCGTGGCGGCTCACCCGAGCGAGATGCTGGGGCGCGGCGTGCACGATGTGTTCGGTACTTCTTTCCCGGTCCGTTTCGATTACCTCGACACCCTCGGTGGGGGCAATCTGTCAGTCCACTGCCATCCCCGGGAGCGCTATATGCGCGAGGTGTTCGGCTGGCCTTATACCCAGCACGAGTCCTATTACATGATGGTGGGCGGGGAAAAAGCCAACGTTTTCCTGGGGTTACGCGAGGACGCCGACGTCGACAAGTTCCACCGGGAGGCGGAGGAGGCTTATCACGAGGGCTCGCCGATGGACATCGAGCAATACGTGCCCAAGTTCGCGGCCACGCCGCACCAGCTCTTCCTCATTCCCGGCGGGACGCCCCACGGCAGCGGCGAGGGCAACGTGGTGCTGGAGATCAGCGCCACGCCCTACCTCTACTCGTTGCGTTTTTATGATTGGCTGCGCCGCAACGGCGACGGCGAGCTACGGCCGGTGCACGTAGAGCACGCGTTCCGCAACCTGGATGGCGACCGGAGAGGCGCGGCGGTGCAGCGCGACCTGGTGCCCTGCCCTCGTGCGCTGCGCCACGGCGAGGGATGGGACGAGGTCGTGCTGGGGGAGCTGGCCGAGATGTTTTTCGAAGTCCGCCGGCTGGAGATCAATGCGGGTACGACGGCGCAGGACGCTACCACTTCGTCGTTCCATGTGCTGAACGTGGTCGAGGGCGACGGCGTGCTGGTCGAACCGGCTTACGGGGATGCCCATTCCCTGGTTTACGCCGAAACCATGGTGGTACCGGCCTCCGTCGGCCCCTACCGGCTGCGGCCTCTCGGCCCCAGGTCGGTGAAGATCGTCAAGGCGTTGGTGCGGTGACGGGCGGCGGGGGCACCGGTCCGGCCCTGGTGCCCGTCATGGACGTCGGTGGCACGCACGTGACGGCCGCGCTCGTCGACCTAGGCGCCGGTGCCGTTATCGGCAGCACCGTGCGGCGGCGTGCCCTGCGGCCCTCGGCTCCGGCGGGAGAACTGTTGGAGAGCATCCTGGGCTGCGGCCAGGCGCTTGCCGCGCCGGCCCGGGCGTCCTGGGGCGTAGCCGTCCCCGGGCCGTTCGATTACGACAGAGGGGTAGCCCTTTTCGCCGGCGTGGGCAAGTTCGAATCGCTCTACGGCACTGATGTCGGCCAGGAGCTGCGGGCCGGGTTGCCGGGACCGCCGGGGTCGGTAAGGTTCCTCAATGATGCAGATGCCTTTTTGTTGGGGGAGTGGCTGTTCGGGGCGGCCGACGGGCACGACCCGTGTGCCGCCATCACCCTGGGCACCGGCGTCGGATCGGCGTTCCTCTCCGGTGGCGTGGTCCGCCAGGACGGCCCGGGCGTGCCCCCTGAAGGGAGGGTCGACCTGCTCCGGATCGACGGGCAGCCCCTCGAAGACGTCGTTTCCACCCGGGCGATCGAGCGTGGCTACGAGCGCATCAGCGGTGTCAACCCACAAGGTGCGGCCCATGTCGCCGGCCTCGCCCGCGGCGGGGACGCGATTGCCGCCGGCGTGCTGCAGTCGGCGTTCGAAGCTCTGGGAAAGGCGCTGTCGCCGTGGCTCGAAGAGTTCGGGGCCGAGGCGCTGGTGGTCGGCGGCTCCATGACCGGGTCATGGGATCTCATAGGACCGGCGCTCGTCGGCGGGATCGGGGCTGCCATGGCCGACGGGGGCAAGGGGCTGAGCGTACTGGTAGCCGCCCACCCCGAGCACGCCGCCCTTCTCGGCGCCGGGGCCTACGCCGGCGGCCGGTCGGGCGTAGCCCGGGCTACGCCGGCGCGGACGGTTAGCCCGCCAACGCCGCCTGGGGCCCCATGACGGCGACACCGCTCCGGGCCAAGCGGGCCGTACCTACGATGCGCGATGTGGCCGCGCTGGCGGGCGTCAGCACCATGACCGTGTCCCGGACCCTGCACGATGACCCGCGCATAACCGACGAGACCAAGCAACGGGTGCGGGTTGCCCTCAGCGAGCTCCGGTACGTGAGGAACGACACCGCCCGCAACCTCCGCATCGGTAGGGGAGCCGGAGCCGTGGGCCTGGTGGTCGGTAACCTGGCGAACCCGTTCTATTCGCAGCTGGCCCTGGGGATCGGGGAGGTCGTCGAGCAATATGGCCTGACCGTCATGCTGGTCCACGCCAGCGGCGACCACAACCGGGAAGTGCGCCTTGTAGCCGACCTGTTGAGCCGGCGCGTCGAGGGTATCGTCATTGCCCCGGAGGGCGATGACCACCGCCACCTCGGCCCCGGGCCGATGCACGGCACGCCGGTGGTGTTCGTGGCCCGGCCGCCGTCGGGGATATCCGCCGACTGTGTCCTGGTGGACGACTTCGCCGGGACCAAGGACGCGACCGGACGGCTGATCGCCCGCGGGCATACCAACATCGCTTTTGTCGGCTTGCCGCCGACGGTTTGGTCGGGCGCCGAGCGCTTCCGGGGCTTCGCGGCGGCTATGGCCGACGCACAGCTGCGCCTCAATAAGCGTTATGTCCGCTACCAGCAGAGCGATGTGATGGCGGCTGAGCGCACGGTACGTTCCCTACTCTCGTTGGCCAAGCCGCCCACGGCTCTGTTCGCGGCCAACAACCGAAACATGATCGGGGCGCTGAGAGCGGCCAGCGACGCCGGGCCGCCCATAGCCCTGGCCGGTTTCGACGCTTTCGAGCTGGCGGACATGCTCGGCCTGCCCCTCATCGTGGTCTCCTACGACGCCGTCGACCTGGGCCGCCAGGCCGCCCGCCTACTGCTCGAGCGGGTCAATGCCGACGGCGCCAAACTGCCCGCCCGCCGGGTGATAGTGCCTACCTGGGTGGCGGAGTACGGGCCCCCCGGGGGCCAGTACCACCTCTTACACTTGCCTCGGCTCAGCCGCGACTAAAGGAGGGCTGAACGTTGATGACGTCACGGGAGCGGGTACAGGCGGCGCTGGAGCACCAGGAACCAGATAAGGTGCCCCTTGATTTGGGCGGCAGCCATCAGACAGGCATGCATGTGGACTCCGTCTACAAGCTTCGCCAGGCGCTGCAACTAGATCCGCCCGGTACGCCGGTAAAAATAGAAGACCCGTACCAGTTACTGGGCGAGATCGGACCGGATCTGCTCGACGCTCTTGGCGGCGACGTGGTGCCGCTCCGAAAGCCCGGCACGATTTTTGGCTATAAGAACGAGGGTTGGAAAAGATGGACCACATTCGGTGGGACTCCTGTTCTGGTGCCCCAAGGCTTTAACACCGAACCCGAGCCCAGCGGCGACATACTCGCCTACCCGGGCGGCGACAAGACCGCGCCGCCCTGTGCGCGCATGCCCCACGGCGG
This sequence comes from Acidimicrobiaceae bacterium, assembly GCA_003166025.1. Classification (GTDB taxonomy): domain Bacteria; phylum Actinomycetota; class Acidimicrobiia; order Acidimicrobiales; family Palsa-688; genus Fen-671. The sequence continues at coordinate 31,333 of PMWT01000058.1, forward strand.
TTTCTACTTCGACGCGTTGACGCGCCAGGATCCCATCGATGACGACAACTTGCACGTCGAAGAGAACCTCGAGCAGTTTGGCCCAATATCGGACGAGGACCTGGCCTACTTGAAGGCTGAGCTGGAGCGGCAGGGGGCAACCGGAAAAGCCGTCCTGGCTGGGTTCGGCGGCACCGGGTTTGGTGACATCGGTCGGCTCCCGGGTATGGAGCTCAGGCATCCCAGGGGAATTCGGGCTATCGAGGAGTGGTACGTGAGCCTGAGCCTTCGGCGCGGTTACATCTACGAGGTCTTTGAGCGGCAGTGTGAGATCGCCCTACAGAACCTGGAGAAGATCCATGCCGTGGTGGGTGATGGGGTGCAAGTAGTCAACGTGACCGGGACCGACTTTGGAGCGCAACAAGGACCGTTCATCTCCCCGAACACATATCGCACGCTGTTCAAGCCCTTTCATGCCAAGGTCAATGATTGGATCCACACGCACACCAAGTGGAAGAGCTTCATCCATTCCTGCGGGTCCATGTGGCGTCTTTTGGACGATATCGTGGACGCCGGGTTTGAGTGCCTGAACCCAGTACAGACGTCGGCCGCAGATATGGGCCCTGGAGCTCTAAAGGCCAGGTACGGGAGCCGGCTTGTCTTCTGGGGAGGAGGGATCGATACTCAGAGGGTGCTGCCGTTCGGTACGCCGGAGGAAGTGCGGGCGATGGTCCAAGAACGGATGCGCATCTTTGGTCCGGGGGGAGGTTTTGTCTTCAACCCCGTCCACAACGTGCAGGCTGGCATACCGACCGCTAACTTGCTGGCGCTCTTCGACGCGATCAACACCTACCGCAGCTATCCTATCGGATAATCCCTTTTGCCTGAACGGCACTTCGCCCCTTCACAACTCAGGCCTAGACAAACGGGGTGCACCGGGGGCCGGTGGCCGGCAGACCACAATTTCGAGGTCGCCGCTAGCTCGAGCCGGTCCGGCCGCATAGGGCATCAGCAAAGTGGCGCCGCGCTCTACAGCAACCCGGCGGGCGGGGAAGCCACCCTCAAGATTGCCTGAGCCGGCAACCACCACGAGCACCGCGTAGCCCTCGCCGATCTCCCCGCCAGATCGTGCGAGTACTCTCTCCGCCCGGAAGAAGGGGTCTGCCGCTGGCGGCAGAAGAGAGCCTTCGGCCCCTAGCGCTCGGCCACTGAGCTTCTCGACTCGGTCCATGCTCCAAGCCTCTCGGTCCACGCAACTGAGCGCAAGGTCGAACCCGAGCCCCAAGTCTCCTCCGTTCGAGGCTCGGCGCTCAAGGGCGATGGTGAAGTCAGAGGGTTCCTGGAGCTCTATGACAAGGATTCCCGGGCCGATCGCGTGGGGTACGCCCGCGGGCACGAGAAGGACCGAACCGGTCTGAACGGGGACGACGTGAAGAGCCGAAAGCATCTCGCTCAGTCGCTGCTCGGCTACCCAGGTGCCCAGTTCGTGCCTCTCTACCGAGCGATGGAAGGCCAGGTACACCTGCGCACGCGGCTCTGCGTCAACGACCAACCAGGCCTCAGTCTTCCCGTGCGCGCAACCAAGGTGAGCTCGGGCAAAGTCCCGGTTGGGATGGCAATGCACAATTAGTCGCTCGGCGGCGTCAAGAAGCTTCACGAGCAGTCCCGGGTCGCTGCCGTAGGTGGCGACGTGCTCGGGCCCGAGATAGGCCTCCGGGTCGAGAGCGATGGCATCTCTCAGCAGCCGTCCGTCGGGAAGCCGGCTGAGGCCACTCGACGTCTCTTGCCACCGGGTCGTTACTGAGGCGACCCAGTCCTCGGGCTCGGGCGCCGCCCCGGGGTCGGCCCCTCGCAGACGTGCGGACATCCCGCCGCCCGGATAGGCGTGAGCCGGGTAATTTGCACCAAGCACAATCGGGTCAAGCGAAATAGCACCCACCCCTCTCATTGCACTAGCACCTCGAGCAAGCGGCTGTGTTGCGTCGTCATCATTGCAGGCAACCTCCCTGTGGAGCTAAACCCTCACCATCCCCGTCCAACCAGCGCGTCGGTCTCGTCCCTGTTCGGCATCCCGAGCCACCCTGCTCCTTTTTGCGCCTTGATCGCCGCCGCTGCCGTGGCAAACCGTGCCGCGCCTTGAACACCAAGCCCTCGCGCCAAAGAAAAAGCATAGGCACCATGGAAGACGTCCCCGCACCCGGTGGTATCTCTCGCCCTGATGGCCGGCGCCGTCATTCTCCAGATGCCCTCGTCGGTGAGCCACACGCTCCCCTGTGGCCCTAGTGTCACTCCAAGCGCCGGTTGGCCCAATTTGTCCCGGGCGATAGAAAGCCCGGCGTCCGGCTCAGCCACCCCCGTAAAACCGCTCAGCCCGTCCGCCGAGAAGATCACGTGATCGGCAAGCCAAGCAAGTTTAGTTATGGCCTCCGTTCCGGCGTCCTCGAAGTCCAGTACCCTGGGGATCCCCTTCTCGCTCGCCATCCGAAAAGCGCTGGAAGTACAGCTTGGGTGCACTTGATCAGCCAGTACCGCGCCGGCTCGACCAAGGGATGGCAATCGCCAGGAGCCAGCGCCTTCATCCAGGTTGTTCCCCCGGTAATACCCAAGCCAGCGATGCCCTTCCACGTCCACGAGGACGCACGAGACCGATGTCGACCCTCCATCTGGCACCGGTCCCTCGCCAACCTCTACGCCGCAGTCCCGGAGCATCTCCAGGACGGTCCTGCCCGCCAGGTCATCACCCACAAGACCTGTCCAAACAGCCTGGCCGCCCAACTGTGCGACCGCGACTGCGGCAGTGGCAGCATTCCCGCCACCACCCCACCTCGAGCCCCGAGCAACGTCCTTGCCTTCTCCCGTAGGCAGTGTGGGTACTTCCATCACATGGTCCAGCACGACCGCACCCACGCAGAGCACACGAGCCTCACCACTAGCCTCGCTCATCGCAGCACCGGTCCGCTGGCGCTACCTGAACAGTGCCGCCTAGCACTAATACTACGCGAGGCACTACCCAAAGTATTTGCAACCGTGGCCACGACGTTACAGTATATGAAATAGCTGGTATGTTCTAGCTGTGCGTTGGAGGACCGGTCGCACCCCCCGGGCGCGGCATGTCCGTGAGATGATTGTGATGTCCAGAGCGTCGTGGGGCGGCTGTCCGAGGGGGCTACCTCGGTTGCGGGCCTCGGCTTGACGAACGATGGAGGAAAAGCCCTATGAGCCTCGGTACGAACATACGTTTGGCGCGAGTATTCAGCCACCCTTCGCAGCGTCTATTTTCCGTTGCAGTCGATCATTTTGTGGGGTACCCAGGAACTATGACCCACGGCCTCCGGGACCTTCCGAAGACGCTGGCGGCGGTCGTCCGAGCGGGACCGGACGCGGTGACCATGACAGAAGGAGCTGCCAAAAACTGCTGGGCCCCCTACGCAGGGAAGGTTGCACTCATTATCCAGATGGGCTGTTTCACACCGGATGACCGTGTTCTTGAGGTGCTGGGGAGTGTCCCCGGAGTTGTCCGCCTGGGCGCGGACGCCGTAGCGATGGCAATCGGTGTGCGGGGCCCTCGTGAAGGTGAGTACCTCCGGCTCCTGTCGAACACGGTCACCGAAGCTGAGCGCTACGGTATGCCCGTTATAGCTCACATATACGCGCGGTCCTACGAAGCCGAGCCGGTTATCGTTTCGGACGTGGAGAGCATCGCCTGGGCTGTTAGGTGCGGCATCGAATGCGGTGCGGACGTGATTAAGGTCATCTATCCAGGAGACCCAAGTGCGTTCCGGGAGATCGTTGAGTCCTGCCCAGTCCCGGTCGTCGTGGCTGGCGGCCCGCGGACCGAGACCTTCATGGAGGCTCTCGAGCAAGTCAGGGTTGTGTTGTCCTGCGGTGCGTCGGGCCTGACCGTCGGACGGAACGTCTGGGGACCGAATGTCGACGCCCGTACCGCAGTATCGGCGTACAAGCACGTCGTGCACGACGGTCTCTCACCCAAAGAGGCGATAGAGCTGTCCGAAGACGAAGCAACGATAAGCTGATAGTCCCACCGATAGCCGAAATTTAGTTGGGTTTTTGCCCGGCCAGCTAGGCCCGGGCGACGTGCCCACCGACCGCGTCGAGCATGGCCACGATGTTTTCGGCCGGGACGTCGGCCAAGACGTTGTGCACCTGTTGGAAGACGAAGCCGCCCCCGGGGCTCATTATGTCCACCTGGTGACGGACGTGCTCGCGGATGGCATCGGGGGTCCCGTGAGCCAGCAGCCACTGCGTGTCGCAACCACCGCCCCAAAAGGTTATGTCCCGGCCGAAATCGCGCTTCAGCTCCGTCGCGTCCATCCCTTTGCAGCTGATCTGGACCGGGTTGATGCAATCCAGGCCGGCGTCGATGAGGTCGGCCAACAACGGTCGTACGCCGCCGCAGCAATGGAGCATCACCTTGACGTCGGCCAACTCCTTGGCCCGTTGCCACATGCGCCCGTGGCGGGGTTTGAAGAACTCGCGGTACATGCGGGGCGAGATCTGGGGGCCGGTCTGCATACCGAGGTCGTCGCCGAAAAGGATGATGTCGATATAGGGACCGACCAGGCCGAGGTACTTTTCCAGGTTTTTCAGGTGCCGCTCGGTCAGGCGTTCGAGAAGGTCGTGGGCCCGCTCCGGTTCGGCGGCCAGAAGGGCCAGGAAGTTGTCGTTCCGGTACAGGAACTGCCCGTTTTCCATGAGGTTGCCGCCGAAGAGGCCGATTATCGCCCGGTCGGTGCCTTCCCGCAGGCGGCGGGCGCCTGCGATCATACGGTCGTCGCCGCCCGGGCCTTCTACAAGGGGGCCGGGGGGGGCGGCGATGTTCCACATGCACTCGGTCATCACCTCCTCCAGTCGTCCATGGTCCGCCTCGCCCTCAGCGAAGGGAAAGTAGGTCGACTCGAAGTACAGCGCGCCGTCGGGCATCTGGGCGATGACCCGGCCAGTCGCCGAACGTATGACCCAACCCCGCTCGGTCCGTTCCGGGGCGACCCACACCGGCACCTGGCAGGGGGTCCCATCGGGAAGGGCCCAGTCCGTCCAGTCCGCGTCGTCCAGGGCAAAGCCCCGGCCCAGTTCTATGGTGTCCACGCCGAAGCGGTCGAGCACGTCGTCGTCCAGTACCGCCAGCTGCTGTTGGATGTCGTATACCCTCACCGGCTTGGGGGCCAGGCCGAGGTAGGCCCGCAGGCGCGGGTAGGCGATGGCAGAGATGCCGGAGGACCGGTGACCACCGAGGTCGACCGGTACCCGGTCCGTCTCGCGGTGGTCCAATGCGGCCATTACCCGGTCCCGGCGCTTCATATTTGCTCCTTACTCCTCGGTGTTCCTTCTCTGCTCGGTGTTGGTCCCGTCGCGTCTGTTAGGTCTAGATGGCGGGGGCAAAGCTCAAGTCACCCCCGACGGCGAGCGCTCTGGTCTCACCGGCCTTGAGGCGGACCACGGTCGACCCGTCTTGGACCACCAGGTCGGCCCGGCCGTCCTCGAACACGGTGGCCGAGGCCGCCGTGGCCACCACCAGGTCGGGGAAGCGGACCTTGGTCGTGACCTCCTCCTCTGCCATGTTGTTGAGCCAGAGGAGGAGTTCTTGCCCATCCCGGGACGGCGTGGCCTGCACCAGCCTGACCTCGGCCCGGTCGATCAGGCACAGGCTCCCCGAGGCGGCCAGGCCCCGGCTGGCGGCCGAAGGGACGATGGCGGCGACGAGCGGGGTGCTGACCGAATCTCCCAAGCGCGTCCCCAGTGCGGCGGCGCCGCTCTTCCCAGACGAGGTGCCGGACGAGGTGACGGCGTAACGGAAGCTCATCTCGCCACCCTGCTCGGTCGGGAAGTTGGTGTCCCAGATGTTGTTGAGGGCCCAGGAGTAGATGGTCCCGGGCTCGGGCTCGTCCAGGCGGAGCGTCCCCGGGAAGGGCGAGTAGGGCGAATGGATATCGCCGAACTGGACCAGTGGGGCGTCGACCGTCGCCCAGGCGGTCGTCCCTGTCTCTCCTGCCAGGGCCACCCAGTGCCGGACCGCCCTCATGTGCTGCGGGCACCCCGGCACCGTAGGCGAACTGGCGCTGGTGCCTAACCCCGGCAGTTCGTACACCAGGTCGGGAGCGCCGGCGGCGAAGGGGAAGGCGAAGAACACGCTTTGCTTGTCCACCGTGCGGTCCTTCCACACCCGGTTGTGGATCTCGACCCGGGGAACTCCGCGCCAGGCCGTGATGGTGGTGAGGAGCCGGGAACAGGCCGGGGCCCTGACGTCGAGGGTCATGCTCTGACCGAGGTCACTGGCCTCGCGGCGGACGATGACGGCGGACTCGGCGGTGACCCGGTCAGCGATCAGGTCGAGGGCACGGCTGAAGACCCGCCCCGACAAGTGGTCCACCTTGGTGGCAGTCCCGTAACGGTCGAATACGTAGGCATTGAAGCCAAGGAGCGCCCGGGTGTTGACCAGCTCCCGCCCCGTCGCCAGCTCCAGGACCGAAGCGATGGAGGCGTCCGCGGCGGCGTAAGTGATGCGGTAAAACTCGTTTTCCACCACGGCGTCACCGGGGCGGCTCACCCCGACCGGTGCCGGGGCCCCCTCCACCACGTTGAAACGGGCGTAGCCGAGGCCGGGCACGTCCCGGGCCAGGAACTGAAGGAAACGCCCGGCGGGCCGGTGGGCGACGTGCTCCTGGGGCAAGGTACGGGTGGCGATCTTGGTCCCGTCTCGGTCGTCCTCCACCGTGACTTCCACGTCCCCCGGCACCGTGCTGAAGGGGAGGAAGACCTTGACCACGTCGGTGCGGGCCCAGCCGGCGGCGTTGAACACGACCACGTTGGCCAGTCCCCGGTCGCCCCCCACGAGCTCGGCGGCGCGGCGGGCGCCAATGTCCACCAATGACGACGCCGCCTCCCGGGCATTGCGGGCGAAAGAGGCCTTGCGCTGCCATTGCAGGTCGCCTGAGCCCCACCCCTCCTCGTCGTCTTTCCAAGGGTGCCGCGCCCCCCAGGTGTGTTCGTCGAACAAGCCGATGTCCTGATAGGTCTGGCTGGTCCCGTCCACCTGCGCCGGAGGGTTCCCGGACAGGACGTCGGCCACGGCGTTGAGGGACCGGCCCACCCGCACCGACCCCTGGGCCTGGCGGGCCCAGCCGAGCATGCGGGCCCCCGAACCGAGGCCGTCCGCCCACCAGTCGGCCCAGTCCCCCTGCCATTCCGGGACCGATCCGTCCAGTCGCTGCACGGCGCGGGCATAGAACTCTTCGTTGCGGTCGACTCGCAGGCGGGGGTAGGCCCAGGTGGCGTCCCAGTCCCGGACTATCTCGGAAACGGCCAAGTTGGGGGGTGCGTTGTCGCCGTACTTGCCCTGCACCCGCAGGTGCAGGATGTCATGGGGGTAAGGGTCGCGTACCACCTTTTCTGCCTCGGGCAACCAGGTCCCCGAGTCGAAGGGATAGGAGCGTTCGGCCAGGGCGGCCAGGTAGCAGGGCAGGCTGTCCTGGGCCACGGCGAAGGAGTCGGCCAGGCCCACGATGTTGCCTTCCATGTAGGCGTTGCCGTGCAGGGTGTCGGTGTGCCAGACCAGCAGGCGCTTGCCGCTGGGCGCCTTCCAGTAGAAAGGTCGGCCCAGCTTCTCGCCACCGATGAGGTAGGGGACCGAACGCCCGGCGTAATTATGGGCGACCGAGAGGAACGTCACTCCCACGTCGGCCAGCACTTCGACCAGCCCGCTGACCCCCCCCGGGACATCGGTCTGCATGGCCGTGGTGACGGCCAAGCCGTGCTCGGCCCGCAACTCGACGGCGTAACGCACCATCTCGTACAGCTCTTCGATGGCGCACGCCTCGGTGTGCATGTTGAGGCTCATGGCGCTGATACCGACATGACCCGCGTTTGCGGCGTCGATCATGCGCCGCCTGTCTCGGGCGCCCCGAGAGGCGAACCACCGCTCGAGTGGCCAGTTGACCTCTACGTTCCAACGGAAACGAGCGTCGTCGTCCCATCCGCTGGTGCGCTCGACCAGGTCGAGCACCGAATCGAGGTACTGGAGGTGGTTGGCCGTCACCATGTCTTGGCGGTCTGTGTAGCCCACGTCCAGGTGTGTGTGGTGGACCAAGGAAACAGACCATTTGCGCTGAGGGCGCAAGTCCAGTTGTCCCCGGCAGACGACGGCGCCATTGTCAGCCCGGACGGTGAACCCACACCGCTGCGGGGAGTGCACCTCGGGGACGAGCACCTGGGCGACCAGGGCGCTGCCCTGACGTTCGAAGCGGACGGGCCCGGCCTCTCGCGAGGTGCCCTCGAACGAGACCGACAGCGTTTCCGCCGGTTCAACACCGCTTGGGTGTTGAGCGACCATTCCCATCAAGCGGAGCCGCACCACTTGCTCCAGGCCCAGCGCCGAGCGTTTGAACAGCGGCAGGTTGGCGGCTTGCAGCGCCTTACCGGCGACTTTGCCGACCTCGACGAACACCGCGTCCGCTAGCTGGGAGCGGAACTCGTCGAGGTCACGCCGGCGATCGCCGTTTGACTTATCGTGAAAAGGGCTATTGAGAAGTCCCTCGGTCACCGTTCCCCTCCCTGGTGTTCTTGGCCGGGCATCACCGGCGTACGACCAGGGAAAGGCCCTGGGTGAAAAAACGCCTCAGGGTGAAGAACAGGACCAACATCGGCGACGCCGCGATCAACGTGCCGGCCAGCTCCACCGGCAGGCTGGACCCGCCGTACAGGCCCATCAGGCTGCTCAGGCTGGCCATCACGGGGTGGACTGACGGTGACGAGCTCAGCACTATGCCGAACAGCAGGTCGTTCCAGATCCAGGTGAACTGGAACAGGAACAGGACCAATGCCGCCGATACGGACAACGGGACATAGATGGAGCGGAGGATCCGGACCTCACTGGCACCCTCCACCATGGCCGATTCCCGGTACTCGTTCGGTACGGTGCTGTAAAAGCCCCGCAAGACGAGGGTGCAGAACGGCACCGAGATAGCGGTGTAGAAAAGCAACAAACCCCACCGGGTGTTGTAGATGTGGATGGAGTTGTACATCCGGAACAGCGGGATGATGTACATCTGGAGCGGGAAAACCGTCCCCGAGTAGATGACCATGAAAATGGTGAAACCGCCCCGGATACGCAGCACGACGATCCCGTAGGCGGCCAGCGAGGCGATGGCGATCGAGGCGGCTGCCCCCACCACGCCGTAAATGATGCTGTTGACGAACCCGGTCCCTAGGGCGGCGCTGTCCCACGCCGAGCGGATGTTCGACAGGAGGTTGAACTCCCGGGGAATGGCGTAGAAGGGGTGGGCGAAGAAGTCTGAAGAGGACTTCGAGGCGTTGATGACCGCCCACCAGATCGGTAACGCCCACAACACGGCGGCGATGATCAATATGCCGTAGATCACGACCTGCTTTATGGTGGCGGGCTTCATGTCCTCACCTCTCGCAGGCTGCGGCGGAGGTAGCCGATGGATGCTAGTAGCACGAAGATGGTCAGCACGACGGCGATGGCTGCCCCGTAGCCCATCTTGAAGTACTGGAAAGACTGCTGGTAGGTCCAAACCGCGAAAGTGGAGGACGACCCGTACGGGCCGCCCTGGGTCATGACCCAGATCAGGTTGAAAGCCTGCAGGGCGTTGACGATGCTTATAGCCACAATTACCCGCGTCATGGGTGTCAGCATCGGCAGGGTTATGTGCCGGAACAATCTCCACCCCGCCGCTCCGTCCAGGCTGGCCGCCTCGGTGATCTGCGGGTCGATGGTGTCCAGCCCCACGAAGAACAGCAGCATGTCCACTCCCACGATCTGCCAGGTGGAGGCGATGATCATGGAATAGGTGTTGAGGGGTACGTCGTTCAGCCACTGGACGTTGGCCAAGGAATGGATACCGAGGGCCCCGAACAGGACCGAGATGCCGCTGGTGCCGAAAAGGAAGCTCCAGATGACGCCTGTGGTTACGAAACCGATGGCGTAGGGGAGGTAGAAGACCGTCTGGAAGACGGTCCGTCCCCGCCGTTTCCTGAGCATCACGGCGGCGGTCAGGCCGAGGCCCACAGGCAGCACGATCATGGCTGCCGCCCAGATGAGGGTGTTGTAGACATTGGTCGACAGGGAGGGGTCATGCCAGAGGGCGCGGTAATTGGCCAACCCGATGAACTGGGCGGACGATAGGCCGTTGGAGTTGGTGAAACTGAGCCATACCGTGACCACGATCGAGTACCAGAACATCCCCACCACCAGGACCAGAGCGGGGACCACGAACAGGTAGGAGGTGGGCCGGCGCCAACGACGCCGCCCGGAACGGGCGGCGTCGTTAGTGGCCGAGACCTGGGCCGGTCCCGTGGTGACGACGCCAGGAGCAGGGAGCGTCGTCATCTCAGGCGGGCCACCCCTGGTCTACGGGCAGGCGCACAACATTGCTTTCAGAGGCCTTACTTGTACGTTCCAGGCGAGGGGCCCTATTTGGCCGTCGACCAGTAGGACGTTGCCAGGTCCTGCAATGTCGTTAGGAACGGCATCAAGGGCAGGTCGGGGTTGAGGATGAACTTGGACAGGTCGGAGGCCACCGGGACGGCGATCTCAGGAGGCGTTGCCTCCCAGTACCGGTTGCTCATGTGGACGTGGTCGGCAATGATCTGATTGGCCACGGAGATGGCGGTGGGGTCAGTGGTCTTGACCGAGTTCTCCGCGCTCACGAACGACTCGAGGCCGTCCCATTTCACCTGGACGGAGGGCTCCATGAAGGTGTTGACCGAGTTGAGGGCGGCCTGCTTATCGGAGTTGTGAGCGGACACGACCACCGGCCCGGTCTCGAAGATGGCCTGCCAGCCCACGGCCGGGTTGATGGGAGGCACGATGAACGCGCCGTAGTCCTTGCCCGGCACCATGCCGTCGTGGATCAAGTCGGACTCGAACCACGAGCCGATGAGGACCATGGCCGTCGAGCCGTTGACGAACGACGTCGGCGTACCCAGATCGGTGTCGATGTCTTCCGGGGTCCCGAAATACCCGTCGTCGGCTACCGTCTTCCAGGCCTGCATGGCTTTTACCACCGGTGCGCTGGTGTAGGAGATCTTGCCGGTGACGAGTTGCTGGTAAGCGGTGGGGCTCTCGGACAGCAGGAACTGCTCGAACCAGATGAAGCCGGCCCAGTCGTCGACGTAGTAATCGAAGGGAGCGATCCCATGCGCCTTGAGAGTGGCGGCGTCGCTCATCAGCTGGGCCCAGGTCATGGGCACGCCCAAGCCGTACTTGGCGAAGTCCTTCTTGTTGTAGTACATGACCCAATCAGAGGTGTAAAGGGGCGCGCCGTAGTACTGGCCGTTCACCTTGTAGGCGTTTTCGACGTCGGGGTTCAGCCCGTACTTGGCTTCCCATACTTTGACCAACGACGTCATGTTCGCCAGTGCCCCGGCCTTCACCAGTGGGACCAGCTGCTGGCCCGACCACCATGTGAACACTGGCGGGGCCTGGGAGGTGGTGGCGGCGGCCCGTACCACGCCCTGGAAGGCGGTGGTGCTCGAGTACGGCTGGGCCTGCCAGCCAACCCCGCCGTCCAGGCCGGCCAGGACTTTACCGATGGCGTTGATACCGGTCGTCCAGGACGGCTTGTCATTTGATAGCTGGAGGTAGCTCACCGAACTACCTTCGCGGGTTGCGGCCGCACCGGCCGGGCCGGTGAACGTTGCAGTCCCGACCATCGCCATTATCGAAGCTGTGGCCACCAGAGCCGACGTTCTCTTCGTAAAAAATCTCACTTATGACTCCCTTTCGCTCAGGAAACTGCCTGAATTTGGACCAAGCATTGTTCTGCCAGCTGGCTCGGGCTACCCGTGTGGCCGTCTGGAGCGGTGCCTCTTGGGGGCCCCAATGTGGACGGTGCAGGCTCGGTGCCAGAGTTCCCCAGGGATCCTCCTCAGCTCATCCGCCACGGCGCACGCGTCATCCACGACACTTGCCAGCCCTGGGCTGCCCCCTTTCGTACCGTTGGGTTATCGTTAGCATTGCCCATTGGCCACTGTCAAGTCGCTCCGAGAGCATCGTCAACCTGCGGTCCCGCCGACCGGTGGGGGGTTTCATGGCCCAATAGGGCGTTCGCTACGTCGTTATGGTGCGATGCCGCGACCGGAGGCCCGCCGGCGCCATTAGGAGCGGTTCAGCTCCCGGTCCCGAGCGTGGCGGCGTCGGCTGGGCCCGTCGGGAACTCGCCCCGCTGGTGCATCTCGCGGGCGCGGCCGCGCTGGAGCTTGCCGTTTGGGGTCGTCGGCAGCGAGCCCGTGGGTACGAGCAGGACTTGGGAGGGGGCCAGCCCGACGGCGTTGACGATGGCGGCGCTGACAACGCCGGTGAGGTCTTCCTGCTCGTCGCCCACTTCCACCACTACGATCAGGTCCTCCTGCCGGCCGCCCACGGGACTGAAGGCGACGCACCTGCCGGGTGGCACACCGGCGGCGCTCTGCACCGCCTGCTCGATGTCCTCGGGGTGGTACTTGAGGCCCAGGCGGATGATGACCTCGCTCGACCGGCCCGTCACGAACAGCTCGCCGTCGGCCATGTAGCCGAGGTCGCCCATGCTGAACCAATCGCCGAGGAACCGGCCGTCCCTCGCCGTGTTGACGTAGCCGTCCGTGACCCCTGCGCTGCGCACCCATACCTCTCCCTGGTGGCGTTCGGGCAGCGGCTCGTCCGGGGAACCGATCCGGATCTCGACACCGGGATAGGGAGCACCGCAGGAAACGACCCGCTTGGCCGGATGGCCCGGCCTGGGCGCCACCGCCCGTAACGAGCTCGCCAGCTCGTCCAGGTCCACGACGTCGACCCTCAGCTCTTTACCGGGCTTGGTCTCGGTCACCATCCCCGCCTCGGAAGAGGCGTAGTGCACGCAGATGGCCGTCGGCGACAGGCCGAGGGGGACGCAGACCTCGGCGATCCGCGCGGCCACGTCGGGGTCGACCATCTCGGCGTTCAGGGCGGCCCCTCCAAGGCCGGAAAGGTCGACCCCGTCCGGTCTTTTGGCCAGGGCCCGCAGAGCCGCCGCCCAGGCCGAGGACGGCCCCACGGTGTAAGTGGAGCGCGTCTTGCCGACCAGTCGGGGCCACTCGGCCGGGTCCCGGACGAAACGGGCCATGGGCAGGACGTGCCAATCGATCGGCGTAGAGATCTCGAACAGGGCGCCCAGCCCTGCGATGTGAAAAAAGGGCAGCCACGAGACCATCGCCGGTACGGTGCCGGCGGGAGCGGCGGCAGCATTGGCGGCATTGGCCCGGGACCATTCGACGGCCCGGGCCTGGGTCATCCGCACGCCTTTGGGCGCCGCCGTGCTCCCCGACGTGCACAGCACCATGGCCAGGTCGGAGGGCGAAACCTCCGCCGGCCTCTGGTCGGGGGCCGGCGGGGCCTCGGTGGCCCAGTCGAGCCTGGGAATGCCGGCGTCGAGGAGGTCGAGGTAGCGGTCCTCGCCGACGATGACCGAACAACCGGTCGCGGTGGCCAAGGAAGCCACCTGGGAAGAAAAGGCGGCAATGTCGCGGACCCGCAGCGGGGCCGGGAGAGGGACCAGAGCGGCTCCGGCCAGCCAGGTGCCCCACGCCCATTCCGCCCACTCCGGGCAGTTGGGCCCGAGGAGGCCCACCATGTCGCCTATCCCCACTCGCGCCTGTTGGAGCTGGGCGGCCCTTCTCAGGGCCCGGGCGTAGAGCTCTGCCACCGACAGGGTGACCGGCTCCTCACCTAGGTGGAAGAAGTAGCCCCCTTCCCCTCGAGCCGCCACCTCGCCCAGCAACCCACAAAGTGTGGACGGGCCATTCGTTGTCATTTTGCTATGACGGAGGGGCCTGAAGTCTCTAATCGTTTGGCGTCCACGACTGCGGAAAGGGCGCCAACACTGGCGAAGTTCTCGGCCACGACATCCCTGTGGTCCAGGGAGATCTCGAACTCGTCCTCGAGCCAGGCGATCAGGACCTCGACGGAGAGCGAGTCCAGCATCCCGGCCGCCAGCGGGTCAGACCCAGGCGTGGCGTCCTCGAGTAGCTCGCTCTCGATGAACTGGGCGATCTGTTTTTCTGTGTTGCGCTCCGTCACCAGGACCTCCTTGTCGATGGTTCCCTGCCTATGGCCTTCCCAGCCTCTTGCTGGAGCTCTAGCGGCGGCACAGGACGCACAGGTCGTGTCATCGTCACGCCCACTAGAGTATAAGGAGAGGAGGGTTTAGGGTCTGTGAGAGCCTTCGGATGCTTGCGCGCGTGCCGGCAGTCGTAACGCTGGGCGTTGGTGCGGGTGCGAGCGGCGTCGCCTCCCGTCCCGTTTGGTTCGGCGACGAGGGGCGCCCCGCCTTCGGGTGGTTCCACAGCCCTCCTGACGGTCTGGCTGTTGGGGGAGCCGTCATTTGCCCTCCTCTCGCTTTCAACCTGTTCCATGCTCACTACGCGCTGAGGTTGTTGGCGGAGCGCCTCGCCGCCAGCGGTTTTTGTGCCCTGCGGCTCGACTACGACGGCACCGGTGACTCCGCCGGCGGCAATGACGACCCGGGCCGGACCGAAGCGTGGGTGGCGACCGTGCGGTCGGCTTTGAGGCTCGTGCGCCAGAGCGGAGTGGACAACGTCGGCCTGGTGGGGATGCGGTTCGGTGCCACCCTGGCCGCTCAGGCGGCGACGAGCGACGAGCGCGTCGACCAGGTCGTGCTGTGGGACCCCTGTGCCTCCGGTCGCTCCTTCTTGAGGGAGCAGAGGGCCATCAGCACGATCACACTGGGCAGCCCGGCGGAGTCGCCCGATGGGTCGGTGGAGATCCCGGGCACCCTGTACGACGCCTCCACCGCCGACGACATCGAGGCGGTCAGCATCGCCAAGTGCGCGCTCCCCCTGGCCCGCCGGGTGCTGGTGCTCACCCGGGCGGACCGGCCCGTCCACCGCTCGCTCCTCAACCCGGCGTTGGCGAGCGAGGAGTTCGCGCACGAACAGGCAGTAGGCCAGGCCGAGTTCATGGACCGGTACCCGCCCGTACAGGAACTGCCGCACGAGGCCATCACCGGGATCGTGGGCTGGCTCGGTGCCGGCGCCGGGGACGAAAAGGTCGTCGTACAGGTCCCCGAGGAGGGCGGGCCTCGCCAGGTCGAGCAGGGCTGGGGGGGCTCCCGGACCGTCGAAGAGCCCGTCAGCGTGCCCCCTGTGGGCTTGTTCGGGATCCTCACTTACAACCACGACGTCCGGGCCCCCGGTGCGCCGGCCGCCCTGTTCCTCAACGTGGCCAACCAGCACCATGTCGGCCCCAACCGTTTGTGGGTCGAGTTGGCACGGCAGTGGGCCGGTGCGGGTATCCGTTCACTGAGGCTGGACCTGAGCGGCCTGGGGGACAGCCCGGACCGCCAGGGCGCCTCCGGCCGGTGGGAGTGTTTCAAACCGGAGGCCTTCGAGGATGTGGCCGACGCCGCCCAGTGGCTGTCGCCGGACGACCCCTCCAACGTGGTCCTGGTCGGCTTGTGCTCGGGCGGCTACCAGGCGCTCGAGGGTGCCCTGGTCCTCCGGGCCCGTGGTGTCGTGGCCATCAACCCCTTCGGCTCGTTCGACCCGGCCGAGTTCCGCGCCGGCCTCCCGCTCGACCCGCGCCGCCGGGTCCTCCTGCCGGCGCCCGAGCCGGAGGACGCCCGTCTCGAGGATGCCCGTCTCGACGAGGCCTGGAGAGCCGGCATCGTCGGCACGGGCGGCCGGTCCGGCTCGGGCCGGTGGCTAAGTGAGCTGGTACGACAGGGGACGGACACTTTGCTGGTCTGTGGGGACGCCGAGCTCAGGGCGGCTCGCCGCGGCATAACGGCGGCCCGGCTCCAGCGGCTGAGCCGGACGGGAGGCCTGCGCTTGGAGCACGTTGCTGGTCTGCAGCACGACCTTTTTATCGCCGACCAGCGGCGACTGGTGACCCGCCTGGTCACCGAGCACGTGCTGTCCCGCTTCTCGGTGCCGCACCTGCGGACCATTTCCGGCTCCCCCTGGGCAGCTGCGCTCGTCGAGTAACGGGGGAGCGGGGTAGCGCTGGGCCGCCTAGTCAGGCCAGCCCGGGGCATTCAGGCGGGACCGGTGCGCTGGATGCGGGCGGAGGCGGCTCGGTGACGCTGGAGGCGGTCCTCGAGGGCGCCGTGCACGATCTCTCCGTTTTCGACGACCGCCTTCCCGGCGACGACCGTGTGGTAGGCCGCTACCGGCCCGCACCGCAGCAGCGCTTCGACCGGGTCGCTCAGCGCACCGGCAAAACGGGGGCCGTCGACTCGCCAGCAAACGAGGTCTCCCACCGCGCCCGGCCGCAGCACCCCGAGCTCGCCCTGGCGGCCGAGGCAGGCCGCACCTCCGAGCGTCGCCAGCTGGAGCGCTTCGCGAGCGCCCGTCGCCGCCGCCCCGGAGCGGTGCCGGGCCAGGAGCATCGCCGTCCTGGCTTCCAGCCAGAGGGAGGCGGAGTCGGTCGACGCCGAGCCGTCGCAGCCGAGCCCCACCGGGGCGCCGGCCGCCAGTAGCTCGGCCACGGGCGCCAGGCCCACCCCGAGCAGCAGATTGGAGCTCGGGCAATGCGCTACGCCGACCCGGGCCTGTCCCAGGCGCTCGATCTCGGCCGCGTTGGGGTGGACGCAGTGGGCTATCCACGAGCGGTCGGAAAGCCATCCGACGTCCTCGAACAGCTCGACGGGACGGCAGCCGTAGATCTCCTGGCAGTAACTTTCCTCGTCGGGGCCCTCAGCCAGGTGGGTGTGGAGCCTGACGTCGAGCCGGGCGGCCAGCTCCGCCGTCTCCGACATCAAGCGGCGGCTCACGGAGAAGGGCGAGCACGGGGCCAGGGCGATGCGGACCATGGCTCCCACCGACCGGTCGTGGTGGGCCGACACCGCCGCTTCGCATGCGGCCAGGATCGTGTCCTCGTCCTGGCACACCGAGTCGGGGGGCAGGCCGCCGTCCTTCTCGGACACGCTCATCGAGCCCCGGGTGGGATGGAAGCGCACCCCGATCTCGCGCGCCGCGGCGATCTCGGCCCCCAGCAAGTCGCCGGCCCCCGCGGGGTGGACGTAAAGGTGGTCGGTGGTCGTGGTGCAACCACCCAGTGCCAGCTCGGCCAGGCCGACGAAGGTCGAAAGATAGACCGCCTCCTCGTCGATGCGGGCCCAGTAGGGGTAGAGCGCACGCAGCCAATCGAACAAACCGGCGCGCACCGCGGGCGCGAACGACCGGGTGAGGTTTTGGTAGATGTGGTGATGGGCGTTGACGAGCCCAGGCGTCACCACACAGTTGTCCGCCCTAATGGTGCGGACGGCCGCCGGCTCGGTCCCTGCCGGCCCGACACCGACCACGAGGCCGTTGTGGACGGCCACCCAGCCGCCCGGCACCTCCCCGGCCCTGTCCGTGGAGGCCCTGTCCATCGTCACCACCACCTCGGCTCCGGCGACGACGAGATCTACGGGCTGGGCGTCAGGCACCTCATGACAGTACCCACCGCCCATTACAGAGTGTGCCCCAATTGCTAGGCAGCACACCGGCTCCCCTTGACCGCCGGCCTGGCTGGCCTGAGGCGCTGGACCGGGGTGATGTCAGTGGCTTCAGAGCACGGATAGAGCCGACGGTCGAGCTGTCGCGCCATGTTTTCGCCGCGCCCACGCGCTTCTAAAAGACCGGGGTCACGTTCCTCGCTTTCCTCAACGGGTTCCAGCCCCACTTCAAGATGGTTGGGGGGTTCGAGAGCGCGCGCTCGGTCACCCACCTGGCGACGATCTTCCGGCTCGCCGACGGGGCCACTCTCCTCCGGGACGCTGATCTGGCCACCGAACGGATGGGCCACGTGCTCGCTCTGGCCGGTATCGATTAACGTCCCGAGCGCGCGCGCTAGCAAAGCGATGGCCCGGTGACCCGTCCTTAATCGCCGTTCCAGAAAGGATTAGATCGGTGCACGAAGATCGCCACCCCTTTGACCAGGAGACGATCGGCAGGGTCACGCGCGCCATGCTGTGCATGCAGCGCGCCTCCTGGGAACAGGGGGTGGCCGCCCAGGCCCTGTTGGAGCTCGACGAACAGGGACTCGTCGTCCTGTTGGCGGGCGAAGCTGTATTGCGGCGCGTCCCCGACGGGCGCGTCGCCATGCTGGGATCGGGCACGAATGTCACTGACCCGGCGGTCAACGGAGAGCCGTTGCAGCGTGCAGCTGTGGGACGACTCGATCTACATGGTGCCCCCGTTCCTGGCCCTGGCCGGCCAAGCCGACGAAGCGGTAGCTCAGGTCGAGGCCTACCGGGCCGCGCTCTGGGACCCGGTGGCCCACCTGTACGCGCACATCTGGGACGACGGCCAGCGGCAATGGGTCGACCCCGGGTTCTGGGGCGTGGGCAACGGCTGGGCCGCCGCGGGTCTGGCCCGGCTGGTTAAGGCCCTGCCCGAGACAATCGCCGCCCGGCTGCGGCTGGCCGGCTACGCCCGGGAGGTCATTGATGGCTGCTTGGCTCACCAACGGGGCGACGGGCTCTTCCACAATGTGGTCGACCAGCCGAGCAGCTTCGTGGAAACGAACCTGGCCCAGATGCTGGCCTACAGCATCTACCGCGGCCTCGGGGCAGGGTGGCTGGAGGACAGCTACCGGTCCGCCGCCGACCGCATGCGCAGCGCCGCTCACGCCAAGGTAGACGCTGCGATGTGCTATAAGTAGCATATGACGTCAGTCGGGGTGCGGGAGCTACGGCAGCGGGCGAGCGCGCTGCTGCGCCAAGTCGAGCAAGGTGAGACGATCGAGATCACCGATCGCGGACGGCCTGTGGCCTTGCTCACGCCGCTGCCGGTTGGGAGCCCTCTGCAACGGCTCCGCCTCGCCGGCGAGATCGACGCCGCCACTTTGGACCTCGAGGACCTCCCCGACCCGCTGCCATCAAGAGCACCCGAGCCTCCCTCGGCGGTCCTTGCTCGTTTCCGGGACAACGAACGCTGACGGCGGCGACGTACCTCGACTCGTCAGCGATCGTCAAGCTCGTTGTTGAGGAGCCCGAGTCGATAGCGCTGCGGCGGCACCTGCGGCGACGTACTCCCTTGATCTCCAGCGCTCTCGCTCGTACAGAAGTCCTCCGGGCGCTGCTCCTCGAGGGCGACGCAGCCCTGGCCCGAGGACGAACCGTCCTCAACCGGGTCGACATGATCCGCGTGAGCGACCGCATCCTTAGCGCGGCTGGTGTGCTGTTGCCATTGGAGGTCCGGTCCCTTGACGCCATCCACCTCGAGAGCGCCCGACAGCTCGGGACCGATCTTGGCCAGTTCGTCACCTATGACGAACGGATGTTTACGGCAGCCAAACAGCTTGGCCTCAACGCCAAGAAACCTACATAAACCGGGGTTTATCCTTACGGGCACGCTGTCCTCCTTCGCCATGTACGTGGCTTTCCCACGCTCGGACTACTACGAGGGCTCCACCCCACCCTGGGGTTGTCGGCTGACGACGAGCCTGCCCGACCTCGGCCTGGGTGGCCGGGGGATAGGGAGGACCCAGGACGGTTCCCACGTTCACTGCTGACCGTTCGACAGGTGAGGCGCCCAGCTTTTCCCCTGCAGCATGGGCTTGATAGGTGTCGATGACCACCATCGATGGCGCGGCATCGGCCCGGCCGAGCTTGGTCCTCGCCTTGTACGAACCGCCGTAGGCGTACATTGGACCGGTGCCGATGAGCGCGCAGCCAGGGGACCAGCTCCTCGTCGTGGACAGGGCTTTGGGCCCGGCGGAGGCCGGTGGCGTGCCCGAGCGGGCGCGGCGTTCCGAGCTGGCGGACATAGCCCGGTCGGAGGTTTCCCTTCGCCGCTTCCTCCATGGTCTCCCGGGTGTCGACCAGGTTGGGGCGGAGCAGCGGGCCTCCGGTCTGGCGACCCGGTCGATCAAGGCCGGGGCCAAGCTCTGGGCCATCGACACCGCCATCTCGATGGTCGACCTCACGACGCTCGAGGGTGCCGACACGCCGGGCAAGGTGAGGGCCCTGTGCGGCAAGGCCCGCCGGCCCGACCCCGAGAGCCCCGAGGTCCCGCCGGTCGCCGCGGTCTGCGTCTACCCCGACCTCGTCCCCTTCGCCCGGGCGGCGCTGGCCGGCAGCCCGGTCAAGGTGGCTTCTGTAGCCACGGCCTTCCCTTCGGGCCGTGCCTCCTTGGCGGTGAAGCTGGCCGATGTCGCCGATGCGGTGGCCGCCGGGGCGGACGAGGTGGACATGGTCATCGATCGCGGAGCTTTTCTGGCCGGCCGCTACGGGGTGGTGCTCGAAGAGGTGCAGGCCGTGAAAGAGGCCTGCGGGCAGGCGCACCTCAAGGTGATACTGGAGACCGGCGAGCTCGTCACCTACGACAACGTGCGCCGGGCGTGCTGGACGGCGATGGTCGGCGGCGCCGACTTCGTGAAGACCTCGACCGGCAAGGTGAGCCCTGCGGCCACGCCTCCGGTCGCCCTGGTGATGCTGGAGGCGGTGCGGGAGTTTGCCGACGTTTCGGGCACCACAGTCGGGGTCAAAGTGGCCGGGGGCGTCCGGACCACAAAGGACGCCATCCGCTACCTCGTGCTGGTCAACGAGGTCGCCGGCGACGCTTGGCTGGAGCCGGACCGGTTCCGCATCGGCGCTTCCAGCCTGCTCAACGACCTCTTGATGCAACGCTCCAAGCAACGGCGCGGGGCCTACGCCGGCTCGCAGGACTTCAGCGTCGAGTAGCGGGACCTTCCTTGACCTCCCCCCGTTTCCCTTATGCACCTGCGCCCGAGTCGCGGGCCGTGGTCAACCTGAGGGCTTCGTACGGGCTGTTCATCGACGGGGAGTTCGTGAGCCCAGCCGACGGTGGTCATTTCAAGACAGAGAACCCGTCTTCGCAGGAAGTTCTGGCCGAGGTCAGCTCGGCCGGGCCGGCTGACGTCGACCGGGCGGTGCGAGCCGCACGGCGAGCGCAGGAAGAGGTCTGGGGACCGATGCCGGGCCGGGAGCGGGCGAAGTACCTGTTCCGCGTGGCCCGCATCATCCAGGAACGTTCGCGCGAGCTGGCGGTGCTCGAGACCCTCGACAACGGCAAGCCCATAAAGGAGTCACGCGACGTCGACGTGCCTCTCGCCGCCGCCCACTTCTTCTACTACGCGGGCTGGGCGGACAAGCTCGCCTATGCCGGCTTCGGGCCCCACCCGAGGCCGCTCGGCGTGGCCGGGCAGGTCATACCGTGGAATTTCCCGCTGCTGATGGCCGCCTGGAAGCTGGCCCCGGCGCTGGCGACCGGCAACACCTGTGTGCTTAAGCCGGCCGAGACGACGCCCCTCTCCGCTCTCCTGTTGGCCGAGATCCTCCAGCAGGCCGACCTGCCCCCGGGCGTGGTCAACATCGTCCCGGGCGCCGGGGACACGGGAGCCGCCCTGGTCGCCCACCCCGGGCTCGACAAGGTCGCCTTCACCGGCTCTACCGAGGTCGGCAAGCAGATCCAGCGCGACCTGGCCGGGACCGGTAGGCGCCTCACGTTGGAGCTCGGAGGCAAGGCGGCCAACATCGTCTTCGAGGATGCCCCCTTGTCCCAGGCGGTCGAAGGGATCGTCAACGGCATTTTCTTCAATCAGGGCCAGGTGTGCTGCGCCGGGTCCCGCCTGCTCGTCCAGGAGCCGATCGTTGAGGGCGTGGTCGAGGCCCTGAAGCGACGGCTCGACACCCTGCGCCTGGGCGACCCCCTCGACAAAAACACCGATATCGGCGCCATCAATTCCTCAGCTCAGCTCGACAAGATCCGGCGGCTGGCGGCATCGGGCGAGGACGAGGGGGCGCAGCGCTGGTCCCCGGCGTGCACGTTGCCTGACCGGGGCTACTGGTTCCCTCCGACACTGTTCACCGGCGTGGTCCCGGCCCAACGGATCGCCCGCGAGGAGATCTTCGGCCCCGTCCTCTCCGTGCTCACGTTCCGCACCCCTGAAGAGGCAGTCGAGAAGGCCAACAACACCCCTTACGGGCTGTCGGCGGGGGTCTGGACCGAGAAGGGTAGCCGCATCCTGCACATGGCCGCCCGCTTGCGGGCCGGGGTGGTGTGGGCCAACACCTTCAACCGCTTCGACCCTGCCAGTCCCTTCGGCGGCTATGGCGAGTCAGGCTTCGGCCGGGAGGGCGGCCGTCACGGTCTCGAGGCCTATCTCGAAGGCTCGTTCGATGCCTGAGGGACGTGAGCCTGAGGGGCAGTTGCCTGGGGGGCGGTTGATGGTACGCAAGACCTACAAGCTCTTCATCGGCGGGGCCTTCCCGCGTTCGGAGTCCGGGCGTTCCTATCCCATCTGCGGCTCGGGAGGGCAGGTCCTGGCCAACGCGGCCCTCGCCTCCCGCAAGGACCTCCGGGAGGCCGTCGTGGCGGCCCGCAAGGCCCAGCCCGGTTGGGCCAAGGCGACCGCCTACCTGCGGGGCCAGGTCGTCTACCGCGTGGCCGAGATGCTGGAGGGCCGCCACGCTCAGTTCGTCGACGCTCTCGTGGCCGGGGAAGGGCTGGACGCCGGGGCCGCCTCCTCGACAGTGGACGCTGCGGTCGACCGCCTGGTCTGGTACGCGGGCTGGTCGGACAAGTTCGCCCAGGTGGCAGGCTCCTCAAACCCCATAGCCGGCCCTTACTTCAACTTCTCGTTCCCTGAGCCCACCGGCGTCGTGGGCGTGCTCGCCCCCCAGACCTCCTCGCTCCTCGGGCTGGTGAGCGTGATCGCCCCGGTGATAACGACCGGGAACGCCGTGGTGGTGGTCGCCTGCGGGGCCCACCCCCTCCCCGCCCTGGAGCTGGCCGAGGTCCTGGCGACCTCCGATCTCCCCGGGGGCGTGGTCAACATCCTCACCGGACATACGGCCGAGCTCGGGCCCGTGCTGGCCGCCCACCGCGACGTCGACGCCCTCGACCTCGCCGGGGCGGCGCCAGAGGCCGAAGCCGAGCTCGAAGTGGCGGCGGCGGACAATGTAAAACGAGTCCTGCGCCGGCCGCCGATCGGCGTGGACTGGTCCGCCGAGCCAGGCCCGGCGCGGCTGGTTTTTTTCACCGAGATCAAGACCGTCTGGCACCCCGTCGGCGTCTAGCGCCGGACGGGGCCAGGCCGAGCGGCCGAGGAGGCTGGCGAAGTTGGGTGTACAGGTCGTTGACCATCCCCTGGCGAAAGCTTTATTGGCGCAGTTGCGCGACCGCAACACGCCGCCTCCGCTGTTCCGCCTCCTGGCCAAGCGGCTGGCGCTGGTGCTCTGCCTGGAAGCGACCAGGGGGGTACCCACCGCCCCGGTCGAGGTGGAGACGCCGCTCACCCGCACCACCGGGGCCCGGCTGGCCAAACCCCTGGTGGCCGTGCCCGTGCTGCGGGCCGGGCTCGGGATGCTGGAGGCGGTGACCGAGCTGTTCCCCGAGGTGACCGTCGGCTATGTCGGCCTCGAGCGTGACCACGCCACCTTCGAGCCTTCCCTCTACTACTCCAAGCTGCCCCCACTGGATGGACGGGTGGTCCTGTTGCTCGACCCCATGCTCGCCACCGGTGCCTCGGCCGCGGCTGCCTGCCACGCGCTGGAGAAGGCGGGCGCCGAGGAGATCACCCTCCTGTCGGTGGTGTCGGCCCCCGAGGGCATCACCCACCTCCACCAGCTCCACCCCGACGTCAACATCGTCACCGCTTCGATCGACGAGGGCCTCAACCAGCACGCGTACATAGTCCCCGGGCTCGGCGACTTCGGGGACCGCCTTTTCGGCACTCTGTGAGAACGCGCCTCAACGGGCGAAGGCGACCGCGATCCTGGCGCCCAGCCTGACATTGCCTCTGACCGCGGCCAGGTTGGCCTCGAGGGCGGCACCCCCCGTGGCCTGCACCAGCGCCGCCAGCAGGTAAGGCGTGAGGCGCTGCCCCGTGACGCCATCTCTTTCGGCCCCGGCCAGCGCCTCGGCCAGCGCCCGGTCGTGCAGCTCCGGATCCAGCTGCTCGGCCTCGGGCACCGGGTTGGCGACCAGAAGCGCCGAACCGATATGCAGGGCGTCCTGCTGGTGCATTATCCCGGCGACCTCGGCCGGCGTGTGGACGGTCCAGTCGAGCGGGCGGCCGGAGCTGTGGAGGTAGAAGCCGGGAAAGATGGCGGTGGCGAAGCCCACCACCGTCACGCTCAGGCTCTCCAGGCGTTCCAGGGTGGCGGGTACATCGAGGATGGACTTCACCCCGGCTGAGACCACGGTGAGGCGGGTGTGGCTTAGCACCCCGAGGTCCGCCGATTCGTCGAAAGTCTCCGCGAACCCGCGGTGCACCCCGCCCAGACCGCCGGTGGCGAAGACCCGGATGCCGGCCGCGGCAGCCAGCCAGGCGGTGGCGGAGACCGTCGTCGCCCCGCTTGCCCCCAGGGCCAGGGCCACCGGGAGGTCGCGCGTCCCGAGCTTGCGCAGTGTGGTGTCTTCGGCCACCCGGGCCAGTTCGTCGTCGTCCAGCCCGACGTGGGCGACGCCGTCGAGCACAGCCACCGTGGCCGGGCAGGCACCTTCTTCACGGGCGATGGCCTCCAGCTCCCGGGCCACCTCACGGTTGCGGGGCCGGGGCAGGCCGTGGGCGATGATGGTCGACTCCAGGGCGAGCACGGGCGTACCGTCCCGGCGCGCCCGTGCCACCTCGGGGCTCAGCCGAAGTTCCCCGGGCGTAGTCGGTTGCGTGCTCATGAACCTCCCGTTACCAACGTGACGACTTCGCCGCGGAGCTCTTCGAGCCGAGCCCGGGCGGCCCGCCGGGCCTCGTCGAGGTCCCCGGGAACGCAGGGCCCGGTGGTCGCCTCAAGGTAGGCCTTGAGCTTGGGCTCGGTGCCGCTCGGGCGCAACACGACGCGACCCGCCCCGCCGAGCTGAAGGACGAGTACGTCCGACGGCGGCAGTTCGGCGTCGCCCCGGGCCAGGTCATGTACCGCCGTCACCTGGAGACCGCCCAGGCGCGCCGGCGGTGACGAACGCAGGCGGGACATGAGGGCGGCGAGTACGTCGGGGGCATCGCTTCCCGCCAAGCGTACGGACCACTGGCCCGTGGTGTGCACGCCCAGGCTGCATTCGAGCTCGTCGAGGCGGTCCAGTAGCGAACGCCCCTGGCTAAGGGCCCGGGCGGCCATGTCGGCCACTACGAGGGCAGCCGACAACCCGTCCTTGTCGGCCACGGCGTCGGTGACGGCATAGCCGAGCGCCTCCTCGTACCCGAACAGCAGGCGGTGGCCCGGGCGCCGGAGCGCAGCCCGGGCGATCCATTTGAACCCCGTCAACGTCTCCACGTAGGCGACCCCGGCGTGCTCGGCCAGGGCCGAGAGCATGGAGGAGGAGACCACCGTCGTTGCCACCAGCCGGTCGCTACCGCAGGTGGTCGAGATGAGGTGGTCAGCGATCAGCACCCCGAGCTCGTCGCCCGTCAGCACCCGGAAACCCGGCCCCCCCCTCCCTGGCCCAGCTCCCCCTGGCCCAGCACGCTCAGGGACGGCGACCGCCAACCGGTCGGCGTCGGGGTCGTTGGCCAGGACGAGGTCCGGGCCGAGGCGCCCGGCCTCGGCCAGGGCCAGGTCCAGGACACCTGGCTCTTCCGGGTTGGGGAAAGGGGCGGTCGGGAAGTCGGGGTCGGGCCGGGCCTGGGCGGCGACGAGCGCCGGCCGGTCGAAGCCCGCCTCTTCCAGGAGCTCGGGCAGTACCGCCCCGCCCACCCCGTGAACGGGCGTGTACAGGGTGCGCAGCCGCCGGGGCCCGGCAGTGCTCACCACGGCGAGCACTGCCTGGCGGTAAGCGGCCAACAGCTCGGCCTCGTCGATATCTACCAGGAGGTCGCCGAAAGGTCCTTCGAGGGCCGGGCCCCGGGGAAGGGCGGCCTGGGAGGAGGCGGCGGCGATGGCGGCGTCATGAGGTGGGATGACCAGGGCACCGTCGCTGAGGTAGACCTTGTAGCCGTTGTCGGGCGCCGGGTTGTGGCTGGCAGTGACCATGGCCCCGGCCGCCGCTCCCAGGTGGCGCACGGCGAAAGCCGTGACGGGGGTGGGCAGGGCACTGCGGAAATGCCACGCCGGCAAGCCACCGGCCGCCACGACCCTGGCCGCATCGGCGGCGAGCTCGGCGGAGCGGTGCCGGGCGTCGTGCCCGACGACGACGCCGTTGCCACCGGCCTGCCCGCCTTGGTCCCGGATATAGCTGACCAGGCCGGCGGTGGTCCGGCGGACGACGGCCAAGTTGACCCGTCCGGGGCCGGCGCCGAGCGGGCCCCGCAGGCCGGCGGTGCCGAAGCTGAGCGGGTGGTCGAAACGGTCGCGGAGGCCGCCCTCGTCGCCTTGTGCCAACAGCGCCTCCAGTTCGGCTCGCGACCCCGGGTCCGGGTCCTCGGCCACCCACGCCCTGACCCGGTCCACGAGCTCGGCGGGCAGCCCGGTGGCCGGCAGGCTGCTGGCGGTCCCCTGCGCCTCCCCCCGGTTCATCCCGGCGACAGCAATGGAAGCAGGGCGGCGAGGAGCCGGCCGAGGCGGGGAACGGCGGCCGCCCCGGCGGCCAGTACCTCGGCGTGGTCGAGCGGTCCGGGCGAGACCCCGGCAGCGAGGTTGGTCACCAGCGAGAGGCCGAGCACCAAAGCGCCGAGGTGGCGCGCCGCGATCGCCTCGAGGGCGGTCGACATACCGACCAGGTCGGCGCCGGCGGCCCGGAGCATGGCGATCTCGGCCGGCGTCTCGTAATGGGGCCCGGGCAGGGCGGCGTAAACGCCTTCGGCCAGGCTCGGGTCCACCGTCCTGGCCGTACGGCGGAGAGCCGACGCGTACAGGTCGGTGAGGTCCACGAAAGGCGAACGGTAGGGGGGTGGTGGCTCCCCGCCGGAAAGGGGGGAGGCGCCCGTCAGGTTGAGGTGGTCGCGCACGAGCACCACCTCGCCCGGCCGCAGGACCGGGTTGACGGCTCCGGCGGCGTTGGTGAGCACCACCACACCGGCGCCGGCGATGACCGCCGTGCGCACGGCGTGCACGACCTGGGCGGGCGAGCGGCTCTCGTAGAAATGGGACCGGCCGAGTAGTACCAGCACCTGGCGCCCGTCCACGCGTACCGACCTCACGGCCCCCTGGTGCCCGGGCACGGTCGGCGCCACGAACCCCGGCAGCTCGGCCACCGGGCATTCGGCGTCGGCCTCCCCGAGCGCGTCGGCCGCCGGGCGCCACCCCGAGCCGAGTACGAGGGCCACCTCTGGACGGGCCCCGAGCCGGGTCACGAGCGCTTCGGCGGCCTGCTCCGCGA
Source organism: Acidimicrobiaceae bacterium (assembly GCA_003166025.1). GTDB lineage: Bacteria > Actinomycetota > Acidimicrobiia > Acidimicrobiales > Palsa-688 > Fen-671. The sequence goes on from PMWT01000058.1 coordinate 58,525, forward strand.
TGGCAAAGGGCTCGCCCGCGGCGGCCGGGGAGGTGCTCACGGCTGGGAGGACGCGGCGAAGGCGGGGAGGACCTCCCGGGCGTAGGCCCGCAGCGTCTCTTCCTTCTGGTCGTGCATGAGGTAGATGGCAAACTGGTCCACGCCGAGGCGCTCGAGCTCCCTCATCCGCTCGAGGTGGGCGGCGGCGGGGCCGAGTATGCAGAAACGGTCGACGACTTCGTCGGGCACGAAGTCCGTGGTCGGGTTGCCGGGCTTGCCGTGGTGGCTGTAGTCGTAGGTCTTACGCCCGGCGATGTACGAAGTCAGGGCGGCGGGCACGGTGCCGGCGTCGGCGCCGTAGCGTTCGACGATGTCGGCCACATGGTTGCCTACCATGCCCCCGAACCAGCGCAGTTGGTCGCGTTGCGCGGCCAGGTCGTCCCCCACGTAGGCGGGGGCGGCGACGCAGACCTTGAACGCGGCGGGGTCGCGCCCGGCCGCCGCGGCCGCAGCGCGAGCCACACCGATGGCCCACTCGATGATGAACGGGTCGCCGATTTGGAGGATGACGCCGTCGGCCCGCCGGCCGGCAAGCTCGAGGGCACGGGGGCCGTAGGCGGCCATCAGCACAGGAAGGCGGCTGTCGCGCGCCCAGGAGATGGTGACCGAGGCTTCGCCGACCTGGGCCGGGCGGCCTTCGGCCAGGTCCTTGATGGCGTCCATGGCCCGGCCCAGAGTGGCCAGGCTGGCCGGGACGCCCCCGAGCACACGTACGGCGGAGTCCCCCCGACCGATGCCGCACACGGTGCGGTTGCCGTACATGTCGTTGAGCGTGGCGAACAGCGAGGCGGTGACGGCCCAATTGCGCGACAGAGGGTTGGTCACCATGGGGCCGACCACGACAGACTTGGTGGTGGCGAGGATCTGCGAGTAGATGACGAAGGGCTCCTGCCAGAGCACGGGCGAGTCGAAGGTCCAGACGTACTCGAAGCCGAGCCTCTCCGACAGCTGCGCCAGCCCGATCACATCTCGGGCCGGAGGGTCTGTCTGCAGCACCACGCCGAAGTTCAAACGAGGTACTCGTTGGTCTTGCGGGGCAGGTAGCGCCCGTGACCTTTGTCGCCGACGTAGCGGCCGGCCTCGATCACGACCTTGCCCCGGGACAGCACGGTGTCGACGCGGCCCGTCACCTTCGTACCTTCGTAGGCCGAGTAGTCGACGTTCATGTGGTGCGTCGCCGCCGAGATGGTCTGCGTGGCGGCCGGGTCGTAGATCACGATGTCGGCGTCGGACCCGGGGGCGAGCACCCCTTTTTTCGGGTAGAGGCCGAACATCCGCGCCGGCGTCGTGGCGTTGACCTCGACCCAGCGCGCGAGGGTGATCTCGCCCGCCACCACCCCCTGGTAGGTGAGGTCGATGCGGTGCTCGACGCCGGGCAAGCCGTTGGGGATCTTGGAGAAGTCCTCGGCCCCCAGCTCCTTTTGTTCCTTGAAGCAGAACGGGCAGTGGTCGGTGGAGACAACCGAAAGGTCGTCGGTGCGCAATCCCCGCCACAGGTTGGCCTGGTGCTCGCGGTCCCGCAGCGGCGGGGAGCAGACGTACTTCGCCCCCTCGAAACCCTCCCGGGCGAGGTCGTCGGCCGAGAGGAACAAGTACTGCGGGCAGGTCTCGGCGAAGGCGTTCTGGCCCTCGCTGCGGGCCTGGGCGACAGCCTCGAGGGCGCCCGTGGTGGAGAGGTGGACGATGTAAAGGGGCGCCCCGGTCACCTTGGCCAGGGCGATGGCGCGGCTCGTAGCCTCGGCCTCCAGCCGGTCGGGGCGGGTGAGGCCATGGAAACGGGGCGCCGTCTCGCCCCGGGAAAGGGCCTGGGACACCAGCACGTCGATGGCGGTGCCGTTCTCGGCGTGCATCATCACGGTGGCGCCGCTGGTCCGTGCCTCTTGCATGGCCCGGAGGATCTCACCGTCGGTGGAGTAGAAAACACCCGGATAGGCCATGAAGAGCTTGAAGCTGGTCACGCCCTCGTCGACCAGGACGTCCATCTCCTTGCACGACTGCTCGTTGACGTCCGACACGATCATGTGGAAGCCGTAGTCGATGGCGCAGTTGCCTTCCGCCTTGGCCAGGGCGGCTTCAAGGCCAGGCCGAAGAGCCTCTCCCTTGCGCTGGACGGCGAAGTCCACGATCGTCGTCGTACCTCCCCACGCCGCGGCGCGGGTCCCCGTCTCGAAGGTGTCGGAGGCGAAGGTGCCGCCAAAGGGCAGTTCCATGTGGGTGTGGGCATCGATCCCGCCGGGCACGACCAAGCGCCCGGAGGCGTCGATGACCCGGCCCCCCTCGGCGAACGCCGTCGCCAGCTGCGTGCCGGGAGCGGCGATGGCCACGATCCGTTCGTCCTCCACCAGGACCTCGGCGGCCAGGGTGCCGGTCGGGCCGACGACCGTCCCTCCGGAGATCAGCGTGCGCACCTGCGGCTCCTTCGCGTTTAGGGTTGGACGAGCTGTGTTCAGGGTTGGACGAGCGGGGCGTAGGCGGCCGGGTTGCGGTCGCGGTAAAAGGCCCAGGTCTGGCGTACTTCGACCAGGAGGTCCATGTCGAGGTCCCGCACGACGACGGCGCTGACGTCATCCGGCGCCGCTTCCCCCACCAGCTTGCCCCGGGGGTCGACGAAGTACGAGCCCCCGTAGAAATCGTCGTCGCCGAGCGGTTCCACGCCCACCCGGTTGATGGCGCCCACGAAGTACTCGTTGGCCACTGCCGCCGCCGGTTGCTCCAGGCGCCACAGGTACTGGGACAGGCTGCGGCTGGTGGCCGAGGGGTTGAACACGATGCGCGCCCCAGCCAGGCCCAGGGCCCGCCAGCCCTCGGGGAAGTGACGGTCGTAGCAGATGTAGACCCCGATCGGCCCGACGGCGGTTTGGAACACGGGGTAACCGAGGTTGCCCGGGCGGAAGTAGTACTTCTCGAAAAAGCCGTGCACCTGGGGGATGTGGGTCTTGCGGTACTTGCCCAGGTAAGTACCGTCGGCGTCGACCACGAAGGCGCAGTTGTAATAGACCCCCGCCTGTTCCTCTTCGAACACGGGCACGACGAGCACCATGGCGAGCTCCCGGGCCAGGTCTCGCATCAGTTCGACGGTGGGGCCGTCGGGGACCGGTTCGGCCAGGTCGAAGTGGGTGGGGTCTTGGACCTGGCAGAAGTAGGGCCCGGAGAAGATCTCCTGGAAGCAGGCGACCTTGGCGCCCTCGGCGGCGGCTTGGCGGGCGAAGGCGACATTGGCCTCGACCATGGACTGCTTGTCGCCCGTCCAGCGCGACTGGACGAGCGCAGCTCGTACGATCTCGGGCATGGCGGTGCTCCTTTCGGCCTAGCGGGCGGGGACGGAGGGACGGACCGCCCGGCCGGCGGCCTGGAGGGCGTCTCCCAGCACGGCCAGTGCCTCCTCGGCCTGCTGACGGCTCACTGACAAAGGTGGCGCGATGCGCAGGACGTTCCCATAAAGACCGCCCTTGCCTATGAGCACGCCCCGCTCCCGGGCCCCCTCGAGGACGAGCCCGGCGGCTTGGGCGCAGGGCGTGGCGCTACCCGGCTCCACGAGCTCCACACCGATCATCAGGCCCTTGCCCCGGACGTCCCCAACTACGTCGTTGCCCTCTGCCAGCCGCCGTAGGCCCTCCAGCAGGAAGGCCCCGACCTCCCGGGCATTGGCCTGCAGGTCGTGGGAGAGGAGGTAGTCGAGGTTGGCGAGGGCGGCGCTCGTAGCCAACGGGTTGCCTCCGAAGGTCGATATCGAGCTCGCCTGCACCGAGTCGACGAGGTCGGCCCGTCCCACCACACCGGCGATGGCCATCCCATTGCCGAGGCCCTTGGCGAAGGTCAGGAGATCGGGCTTGACCCCGTGGGCCTGGAAGCCCCAGAAGTGCTCGCCGGTGCGCCCCCAGCCCGTCTGCACCTCGTCGGATACGAAGAGGATGCCGTACTCGTCGAGGACCTCTTTCAACGAGGCGAAGAAACCGTCGGGAGGGACCACGAAACCTCCCACCCCCTGGATGGGCTCGGCGATGAGGCAGGCGACGTCCCCCGCGGTGGTCGTCTCTATCACCTGGCGCAGGTCGGCGGCGCAGGCGGCGTTGAGCTCCTTGTCGCCGAGGCCGGCGAACGGTCCCCTTAGGCGGTCCCCGTTGTGGAGGTAGCTCACCTGCAGCGGGCTCAGGCTGGAAGCCGACCATCCCCGGTTGCCGGTGACCGACATGGCCGTGAAGGACCGGCCGTGGTAGCTGTTGCGCAGCGCCAGCACCTGGTTGGACCGCCGGGCGCCGCAGCACAGCAGGAGAGCGGCTTCGGTGGCCTCGGTGCCCGAGCTCACGAAGAAGACCTTGGCGTCGGGGATGGTGGACAAGGCCGCTATCTTCTCGGCCAGCTCGATCATCGGGCGGATGAGGTAGAGCGTGGAGGTGTGCAGGATGCGGCCGGCCTGCTCCCGTACCGCCTCCACCACCTCGGGCACGGCGTGCCCGGTCATCGTGGTCAGGATCCCGCCGAAAAAGTCGAGGTAGTCCCGGCCTTGCCCGTCGGTGACGACGCAGCCCTTGCCGGAAACGAGCTCAATTGGCTCGTCGTAATAGAGAGACAGCCACGACGGCATGACTTTGCGGTGGCGCTCGAGCAACTCGGGATGGCTCACAGCGGACCAACTCTAGTCCGGCTTAGCGGGGCCGCCCGGGCCCGACACGCGGAAGGCGGCCTGCGCCGCCAACGCGTCGTAGCCGGGCTTGATCACGCCGTTGATCAGCGCCAGGCGTTCGTCGAAGTCGCAGAAAGCGCTTTTCATGGCGTTGATCGACAGCCACCGCAGATCCGCCCAGGCCCAGCCGAAGACCTCGGCGCAGCGAGCCGTCTCCGACGACAGGCTCACCCCGCTCATGAGCCGGTTGTCGGTGTTGATGGTGGCCCGGAAGCCGAGCCTGCGCAGCATTCCTATAGGGTGCTCGGCCAGGTTCCGGACCGCCCCGGTGTGGACATTGGAGCTGGGGCACAGCTCCAGGGGCACCCGGCCGTCCCGGACGTAGCTGGCCAACCGGCCCAGCCTGACCGCACCGTCGTTGCCCACCGTGATGTCGTCGAGGATGCGCACGCCATGGCCCAGCCGCTCGGCCCCGCACAACTGCAGCGCCTGCCAGATCGACGGCAGCCCGAAGGCCTCCCCGGCATGCACCGTGGCATGGAAGTTCTCCTGTTTGACCAGGCTAAAGGCCTCCATGTGGGGGACCAGGGGGTAGCCCGCCTCGGGCCCGGCCACGTCGAACCCGGCCACCCCGGCGTCGCGGTAGCGGACCGCCATCCGGGCGATCTCCAGCGACCGGGCGGCGGTGCGCATGGCAGTCAGTAATGCCCTCACCACTATGCGCCGACCGGTGTCACGGGCCTGAGCCATCCCGTTAGCGAAGCCCGCCAGCACGGCTTCCACGACGGCCTCGAGGCCCAGGCCGTCCTCGGTGTGCAGCTCGGGGGCGAAGCGGACCTCGGCGTACACGACGCCGTCCTCGGCCAGGTCCGCCACGCACTCCCGGGCGACGCGCTCGAGCGCCTCCGCCGTCTGCATCACGGCGACCGTGTGGGCGAAGCCCTCGAGGTAGCGGACAAGGTCCAGGCGAGGCTCCTTCGCCACGAACGAGCGCCCGAGCTCCGCGGGGTCGACGGTCGGGAGGCCTCTATAGCCGGCGGCGGCGGCCAGTTCGACCAGCGTTTCGGGCCTCAAGCCGCCGTCGAGGTGGTCGTGGAGGAGCACCTTCGGCGCTCTCCGGATCTGATCGAGGCTGGGGGCGGCGTTCTGCACTACGGGTTCAGCCCACCGCCGGGCGGCGGGCCGGCTCAGTCCCCCCTGGTCCACGTCGGACCTCCAGCTCGGAGCGGTCGAAAGCTCCCGGTAGCAGGTCGCCCAGGCGCTGCGGCGAAGCCGCGGGGCCGCCATCGACGAGGAGCTCAGGCCCACCGTGCTCCATCAGTACCTGCCGGCAGCGGCCGCAGGGCGTCAGCGGCCAGCCGTCAGCGGCCACCACACTGACGGCCATCAGCCGGTTACGGCCGTGGGCGGCAAGTGCGGAGACGAGCCCGCATTCGGCGCACAGGGTGAGGCCGAAGGAGGCATTTTCGACGTTGCACCCGGTGACGACGTGACCGTCGTCGCACAGACCGGCGGCTCCGACCATCAAGCCCGAGTAGGGCGCATAGGCCCGCGCCGCGACGCTGGCAGCGGCTTCACGCAGCACCGCCCAATCGGGGACGGGCCAGTCCTTGACAGGACCGGGGACGCCCAGCACGGCCGAGTCCCCTCCGGTGGGCACGAAGTCGACATTACACTGCTCTGGGCGTGGAGCCCCCCGCGCCGGCGCCGCCAACCCCGTCTCCCGGCCCGGTGGTCATCGTGGTCGGCGACGTGATCGTGGACGTCGTCGTACGCCCCCTCGGCCCTTTCAACCGGGGTAGCGACACGCCGTCGCGCATCGCCCTCACACCAGGCGGCTCGGCCTCCAACCAGGCGGTCGCGCTGGCCGCCGCCGGAGCGCAGGTGCACCTCGTCGGCGTGGTCGGCGACGACGATCTCGGTCGCGCCGCCGCCCGTGCCCTGGTGTTGGCCGGGGTCCAGGCCCACCTGCGGGTGGCGCTCGGCCACCAGACCGGAGTGGTCGTTGCCGTTGTCGACGCCTCCGGGCAGCGTTCGATGCTCACCGACCGGGGTGCCAACCTGCGCCTCGCCGCGCCGGACCTCGGGCGCGGGCTGCTCATCGCCGGCCGGCACCTCCACCTCTCGGGCTACGAGCTGCTCGACGAGGCCACTCGGCCGGCGGCCCGAGCGGCGCTGGACCTCGCCTTTGGCGCCGGGATGACGCGGTCGGTCGACCCCTGTTCCGCCGGCCCCCTGGCCGCCGTCGGCCGGGCGGAGTTCCTGGCCTGGACCGAGGGGGTCGAGTGGTGCTGCGCCAACCTCGACGAGGGCCGGGCCCTGACCGGCGCCACTCGGCCCGAGGAGGTCCTGGCCGGCTTGCGCCACCACTACCGTGAGGTCGCTCTGACCCTAGGGGCGGACGGCGCCCTGTTCTCGGGGCCAGGGACGGCGCTCCTCCATTGCCCCGCGGACCGGGTAGCCGTCGTCGACACCACCGGGGCGGGCGACGCTTTCACGGGGACCTTTCTCGCCCGGCGCTTACGCGGCGAGGAGCCGGGCGCCGCGCTACGGGCGGCTCTGGCCGCCGCGGCCCGGGTGGTGGGCTCGCCCGGTGCCCGCCCCTGGAGCTGACTACTCCCTCGAGTACGGCTTGCCGTCGGCTGCGGGCGGCCGCACCC
>PMWT01000237.1 GCA_003166025.1 Acidimicrobiaceae bacterium
GAGTCGGCCGGCCCGTACACGGCGTCGACGTCGATGCTCATCTCCGGCCCCCCGGGAAGCCGCAGGCTGAAGGCCTTCAGGATGCCGAGCGAACGGCGTACCCGTTCGCCGATGCGCCGACGGGCGTCCATGGCCAGCAGTACCCGGCGGAACGCCGACGCCAGGCGCACCGGCAGGTCACCGTGCTCGTTGACCTCGATGTGCTCGTGAAAGTACCCCCGGCCCTCGGCCAGCTGTTCGAACTCGTTGAGCAGCACCGTCTTGCCCACACCCCGCAGCCCCGTGAGCATCTCGCTGCGCCCGTCCCGGCCCAGCAACAGGCGCTGCAGGGCCACGTCCATGGCGTCGATCTCCCGTTCCCGGCCCACCAGTGCCGGGGGACGGGTCCCCGCTCCCGGGCTGTAAGGGTTGCGCACGGGGTCCATCAGGTCAGAATATAGAATTATTAGCTAGACATAGGGCAAGTGCTATAAATTTCGGAGGAGGGCTGCTACTTCAAGACCGGCACAGCTATAGCCCGTCAACCGGCCACGCCCTGTAAGGGCGCCGGCGTGAGGCTCAGCACACCGCATACCTCGTTGGACCAGGCCAGCGCCTCCACGTAGCACCACTCGACGTCGGCGGGCCGGGTACCCGAACGCGCTGCGAAACTTTCCCCTCCGACCTCCCAGGCCAGCACATCCGCTAGTACGTCACCGAGCGGGCCGGTACGGCCGAGCAGAGCGTCCTCCAGCTCTGCCCTGAGGGACAGGCCCCCGACGATGTCGGTGAGCGGGGCGTGCAGCAGCAGGTCGAGCGCCGAGACCAGGCCAACGGTGTAGGCCGAATCAACCAGGTGCGGGCCCAGCGGTCCCGCCATCAGTTCGGCCATCCGGGCCCGGGTCATGGCAATGCTGAGGCGTTCGTTCGAGCCTTCCTGGGCACCGTCGAGCAGCATGAGGGTAACCCAGGCCCGCAACCGGCGTTGGCCCAGCAGGACGACGGCGTCGCGGACCGAGCTGAGGCGCCGGAACAGGCCCCGGGCCGCACCTGTGCCGGCAACACGTAAGAAGCGGTAGCTGAGGGCGACATCGCTCTGGACAATCGTCTCGATCTCGCCGGCCGAAGTGCCGGGGTCGCACAGCTTCTCGATTATGAGTAGGCATGTGAGCTTTCTCGGGCTCAGCGCCTGGCCCTCCACGATCTCGGGACGGCTGAGCAGGTAGCCCTGGTAAAGGTCGAAGCCGAGCTCTCGGCAGGCGTCCAGTTGCTGGCGCGTCTCGACCTTCTCGGCCACCAGTTCGACGCCGAAGGCGCAGCGGCGCTCCACGGCATGCGCCAATTGGGCGGGCGTCAGGGCCAGGACGTCGAGCTTGACGATCGACACCAGTTCCAGCAGTGGGTCGTCGTCGCCTTCCCAGATGTAGTCGTCCAGGGCGAGGGTGTAGCCCCTGCGGACCAGCCGCCGGCAGCCGGCGACCACCTCGGGGTCGTCGTGAGCCACGTCTTCTAGGACCTCGACCACGGTCTGGCGGGCCGGGAAAGGGACCTCGTGCTCGCCGACCAGGAAGGCGCGGGTGGCGTTGACGAAGGCCAATTTGCTGCCAACGAGGCTGGTCAAGCCGACGTCGAGGGCCGAACGCACCAGGACGTCAGCCGTCATAGCGTCGCCGTTGAGCCCCGGGAACGACGGGTCCCGGAACAGCAGTTCATAACCGCGCACACCCAGCTTGGCATCGAAGATCGGTTGGCGGCCGACCATGAACTGGCTCATCCGGTCCTTCCACGTTCGGCCTTGTCCTGCCCGGTCCGGGCTCCCTGGTTGTCCTTACCTCCTGTATCGGCGTGGCGCCGTCCTTCTTGATCGGTATGGTCCTGCGCGTGACCAGGGATGGTCCCTCATCCCGGGCCCCCGAGTACATCCGCAACGACAAAGATTTCCAGCGCATCGTGCGTCACCCAGGCGGGTGCCGAGTACGTCGACGGCGCCGGGGTGCTGGACGGCGAAGGCGCCAACGCCCTAAGTGGGGCGAGGGCTCTAGACATTCCACGCGAAGACGCCAGCCCCTCCGATGAGCCACGGCAGGTCCAAGTAGAGCCCCCACGCGGGCAACCGGTAGAGCGCTTGGGCCGGGATGGGCTGTTCGATAGGCGTGTTGGTTCAATGATTCGAGCAGCGTGGTGTCGTAATAGACGACGGTGCGGCCCGGCAGCCAATTGATGACCGTGGTCATGGCGGCTGCGAGCCGGCAGTACTTCTCGAGGACGGCATCGTCGGTCTGGTCAATGTCGATGCCGTTGGTGGCGAGCAAGTCCTCCACGAAGACCGTGTTCGGTAGCCAGGACCAGCTCGGCCAGGGCGTGCGCCGTGCCGCCTGGGGCTTGGTCGGCGCGGTCGGCAAGCTCGGCTGCCCGTGCCCAGCGGGCAACCTCGCGGCGCTCGTGCTTGGTGCGCGCTGCGCGTCCCATTCCCTAGGGCAGGATAACTGGCTGGTCGTCCGCCGCAGATGGTGTTGAGCACGTCGACGCTGGCTGCTGGTAGCACGTCGATGCCCTGCAACAACACTCACCCCAACTCCGCCCCGCCCCGCCCCGGCACTGAAGACGCGGCGGACCCCGAGGTCGTACCCCGGTACCCGGGCCCGGCTAACAGGCCAAGGGCTAGACGCCTACAGCCTCGCCACTCACGAGCTGGTGGGCCCGCTGGTAGGAGATCCCGGTCAGCGTGCCGATGTCCCGGAAGCTCATCCCGTGGTCGCGCAAGTCGCGGACCACCCCGACAGTCTCATCGAGGACGCTCCGCTCCCGCTCATCGAGCTCATCCCGCATCTTGCGGACAGCGGCGGCTCGCTGCGCCAAGGGACCCTCGAAGGTCACGTCCAGGTCCCAGTCCTCGGCGGGCACCGCCGCACCCGTCATCAGCTCCACGACCTCGCTGAGCCGGGCGGGAAGCTGGTCGAGCCGGCGCGCCTGAGTGACCCCGCCCGTCTCAGGCTCGGCCACCCAGCTGAACCCGTCCCAGTGAACTCTGGCGATCATGACCCGACCTCCTTCTCCAACCATCCCTCACCGAACTCTGGCTCGAACACCCTTTGGACGCTGCGAAGCAGCCCGGGAGACTGCTGCTTCTCGCCGGCCACGATCGTCGTGGTAAGCCCGTTCGGGGTGCGCCACTTCTCGTGATCGCCCTTCGTTCCAACGAGCGTGCAGCCGAGCTGCTCAAGCGCCCTGCGGACCTTCCGAGTATCTACCGGCCTTACAAGTATAAGTCTACTAGGTAGACAAAGTCTAGTCAAGCAGCTAGACACAAAGAGCGGACCGGGTTGGGCGAGTTGCCTGCCCCGTCGCTCGTCCGCTACCGAGGGCGCAGCCAGCCAGCCTGCGCTACGCCGAGGCCCCGGAGCGAAACCCGTAACGGCCCCCACTCCTAAGCGTGTCCCCAGGTGCAGCCTGTTCACGGTGCCGACGTCGACGTTCCTGCTGCTCCGGAAGGGCCGCCGGTGCCGATGATGGCTTGCAATAGCGCTCTGCCGGCGGGTAGCACTCGCGCCCTGGGTACTCCTGCTCAAAGTCGGGCTCGTTGCACTCGGGCACGACCTCTACAGGCTGTTGACATTCTTTAGAGAGTCTCGATAGACGTGCTTCTCACAGCCGACGAAACAGGCTTCTCGCCACGAGAGATCGCAAAGCAGCTCAATCGAGGCGATGAGCCCAACATTCCGTCAGCACTGGACCGCATGCGTGAACGGGGGATCACCGAGTTGGTCGCTGGCTTCGGCACGCAGCGCTGGCAACCAACGCTTTCCTACAGACGGTCATAGTCACCGCAAGGGCGAGTCGGTGCTCCGTCCTCGGCGATGTGCTGCCTCAGCGGCTGGGCGTTACCTCGTTCACAAACCTAGAGCCGAACAACGCGGGCACGGGGGTGCAAAACGTGCTCCGATAACGCGCCTTCCGTTCTCAACTAAAGGGGTCCTGGTCTGCCGGCTTTGCGACCGGTTTGGCTCCAAGGTCTTCACCCTCGAACAGCTCGCCCTGTACTGCGCCCCTGTAGTACGGCCACGCTCTGGCACATCGAGCGAGTCAACGGCACTGAGGTCGCCTACTGCCCCGAGCACGTCCCGCTCCGCCCAGATGAGCCGCTCCGCGGTTGGCGGGCCTGCATAGGCGCCCTCGGTACCGAGGCCCCCTTGAGCTCGGCCGGGCGCCTGGTGGCGCGACAACCGAGCAACCAAGCCACAAAGACCGATAGGGCCGGCCGCACCAACAGCACCCAGGACCGTGGCATCAGGCCCTGGGTGCTGTTGGTGTTCAGATCTCCGTGGGGGCGCCGGCACGCCGGTGCCCAAGGCACCTACTTGAACAGCATCGTCCGTGCCGCTGTTTTGCCGTTGCTGACACTGACCTTTATGACTGCGGCTACGGGGTGCCGACGGGCCGAGAGGACGACGGCTGCGCGGGGCCGCAGCACCACCGTGGCCTGCTTGTCGTTACGCAGCGAGTACCGCTTCTGGGCCAGGGCGGGGCCCCGCCCGCTTCTACGGTCGAGCGTGACCATGCCGGCACAGGCGCTGGCGCCACGGCACGCCAGGCTCACGTCTACTTGCGCCCCCCGCCCTCGTGATGCCACCGACACGATGGACACACTGGCCGAGTGAGCGGCTCTGGTGGCGGCGGCGGTGGTGGTTGTTTGGGACGGCGTCGTAGTCGTCGTGCTGGTGGGGGCTGTCGTGGTTGTCGGGACGGTGGTCGTCGTCGTGGGCGTCCCACCTCCACCGCCCACAGACGGAGGAGCGGTGTTGTCCGTCGCCGTGGCCACCTGCTGTGGGGTGAAGGACAGGCCTCCACCGGAGGTGGCAGTGCCTGAGTAGAGGCTCGCCGTGTCGACGTTGCCGTCGCTGCCGACGAACTGCACCTGCAGGTCGACATTGGCACTGTCGTCACTGGTGCCCACCGACCCGTCCGGGCCCACGGTCAGGCCACCTGCGCCCGTGCTGTTGATGACGATGTCGCCCCGGGCGACGCTCATGTCTGCCGCGACGCCAGTCGCTTGTATCGAGCCGGCCTGGTCGTCTTCGCTGACGGTCAGCGGCGTTGCACTGGTGGCTGAAGGCGCCGACAGGCTCATGTAGGCCGACGGTCCCCGGATGTCTATCGACACCGCGGTACCCGTGAGGGTGACCTGGCCAGCGTCGCTGGGCAGGTCTATGACCTCGCCCCCGGCCGCGGTGGTGAGGGCGTCAGAGGTCACAGCTTCGACGTCGACCGGGTCCCCGTTCGCGTCGGTGGCCGAGGCGTCCACGCCAGCCGGGACATCGACGAGCGAGCCCTGGCCGAGGCCCCCATTGGCCTGCGGGTAGAAGCTGAGACCGGCGGGGTCGAACAGCGGCAGGACTGCCAAGAGCCCGAGCTTGTCGCCGGGCTGGCCGCTCATGGACAACGTGCCAGAGTAGTCGCCTTGAGGGTAAACGGCGCTGTAAGTCCACGAACCGTCGGGATGAACGTCGATCTCGGTGGGGCTGTTCTCGAAGTTGTTGTCCCACACGCCAATGGCAAGGCCCCCGTCGGAGAGGTTCGACAGGCTGTAGGCCAGCACCTCGTGCCCGTACCAGCGCGACGTCCCGGGTACGGGCGTCTGCAGCGTAATCATGGCAAAACCATTCCCAGAAGGCGTGGACAGCTCGCCGCTCGAGTCGTACAGGTTGACCCCCGAGCCCATGACGCTCACGAGCTGGTCCTCCAACGCCGTAAAACCGCCGGTGGGGTCGGCGTAGGCGTAGTGCTGGAGCTGGAGGCTGGTGTTGACTTGCGTCGAGTACTGGGTCACGAAGTCTTCCGCCAACAGGGCCATCATCTGGCGGTTATACGCGTACGACGAACCATTCTGTCCGGGCTCGGGCAGGCTCATCGACGCCGAGGGCCCAGTCCCGGCGTCCTGCCAGACCGAGTCTGTCCTCCCCGATGCCTGAGAGTACAGCGGGACGACCTGGCCGTCGAACCTCCCCCCACTAAGGGCAAAACCGAAGCACATGCCGCCGTCCATGCCGCTCACGAGCTCGTTCATGGCAGGCAGCCCCAACCCGGCCGACGCTGGGTCACGGCCCCAGTCGGAAAATGTGTGTTCCATCTCGGCCGGGGTGATCACGTCGGTGACGGAGAGCCCGGTCTCGTCCAAGAAGTGCTGGAGGCCATGGTTATCAAAGGAGTACCCGAAGCCTACCGAAGGCGGCCACTGTCGATCAAGCCCTGTGGTGCTGCCGCCCGAGCCGTAGCTGCCGGTGATGTGAAAGATGTACTGGCCCGGGACGGTGCTGCCCACGCTGTCGTAGATGAGGCCCGTTTGTGTGTTCGAGTCCAAGAACGCCCCGTTGACCAGTGATCCCGCCAGCTCGAAGTAGTCACCCGCCCCGCCAGCGCCGTTGGAGAAGCCGACAGTGGCCGAAGTGCCCGCGAGGCCCTCGGTCCCGCCGCTGGCGTCCCCGGTTTCCCACTGGATCTGGTCGTAGTTGAACACAATGTCGAAGTCGCCCAGTGCCACGTCAGGCCTGTCGACCAGTAGAAGCTCGAAGTCGTTGAGCTTATCGGTGTGGCTGGCGAAGTAACCCACGTCTGGCCACTCGACGCAGAACGCGCTATGCCCCTCGAAGGTCGTCGTGCCGTAGGTCACCAGCCCAGAACCTGGGCCGCGGGTGTCGACGTCGGCCAAGAACGGGGCGATAATGGGCGGTGTCGTTGAAGTGATCGAGAACGGGGTGTAGGTGTTGAGCGGCCCGTCGAAAGTCACGTTCCCGTTGTTGTTGACCCACAGGTTGCTGTATGAGTTACCGAAGAAGTTGATGGTGAAAGGCAGTTGCACCTCGCCGGTCGACCCGTCGTCATTTGCAGCGAGGGTGTTTGCCTGGCAGCCAGAGCCGTCCTGGACCGCTGTCGAAAGAGTGACCGCTGTGGCCGCAACAGCGGACGCGTCCGCGATTTGGCTACCAGGGGGCACGCCTACGGCAGTGCTGGCGATCAGAGCAGCACTGGAAAGCAGTACCAGCGCTGGCAGCCTCCAATGGGTTGCTGAAAAGGCCGGGGCGCGTCGTCCCCGCAGGGCCATGTTCATACGACCTCCTCTTAGGAAGTAGGGCTGTGCCGCGTGGCGCTACTGCCCTGCTGCCCAGTCACCCCGCACTGGCCGGTAAGTGGGGCCTTGTCGAAAGGCGCGAGCCTGTCTTACCATGCGGCCGGCGTGAACGCAACCGTCCCGCCAGATCGGCATTCCCGGGATAGAAACGACAAACCCTTCGGGCGTAGGCCATGTGGTTGCTCCCCCTCCTAGACAGGGTGGAACTGTTAGTGGCGCCGAACATCTTCATCTCGGCAAGACAAAGAGCGCCCCACTTGCTGGCTGCGCCGAGCCTTCGCCTTGGCGGTCCCCTGGGCTAGAGGCGAAAGTCACATCCTGACGACGACCTTAGGGAGAGATCCGTCGGTTCCTACCCACCCACCAATCCGTTGCTGCTCGGCCTCCTGACGACCTTTCGCCTTTTACGTGCCGATACCTCTAAAGCAACGTCACACCACGCCGTTAGGGGCGTGCCGACGACCTGGAGCGCACGGTCTTCTTCCTACAGAGCGCCGGCAATGCTCTCCAGGGCCTGGCGCCGTTCGGTCAGCAGATGGGCGGTGCGGTAGGCCCGCCCCCAGGTATGGGCGCAAGGCGTCCAGAAGCTTCAGCTCCTCGTTTATGAAATCGCTGCCGGCGCGGTTGAGGGCGATGCCGACCACGGAAGGTCCGGGCGCTGGCAGCCCGACGACCACCTGGGACTCCACGCCCAGAGGACCGTACATAAAGAGGTGTACAACTCCAAAAGGTGAAGCTCCTCGCCCGTCAGGAAGTCCGACAATCGCCGGGCGGACCCGTCGCCTGTGTTCATCATTTACGTGAGGACGGGATCTTGGTGCGACCAGCGCCGCCAGGCTTCCAAGAAAGGTGCCCGGTCGATATAGGGGCGCCTCACCACTCGTGCGCGGCCCGCCGAAGATTTGGCCCCGTAGAACCAGGAGATTTTCGAATGGACCAGACGTTCGATCTCCTCCAGCACCACGGGCGCAACTTGGTCCAGATGCTCGGCATTGAAAATGCTACAGGCCACCGCGAGCATGTCCTGTCAACGGCGTGACGGCGACGTCGGAGCCAACAAGGCCAAAATATTGTACAGCCGCTTCGTAACTCTCTGGCAGTAATTCTTCTGGCAGTAATTCTCTGGCAAAAAGCCATCGCACTCCCGTTCGAGAGAGCGACCCCTACGGTGAGTTTGAACAGTCGCAGTGACCGCCGGTAGCCGCTCGGCCACCGGTAGCGGCAAAACTCGGCAATATATGAGCAAATTGAGGTTGGGACTTGTGGGACTTGTGCCTGCCGTTGGCGGTACCTATGGTCACAGCAGGGACGCCGGGTCCGGCTCCATTGCTCGCTTGGGCCTAGGAGTAGTGAAGAGCGAAACCGGCCCTCAGCAGTGGATCGCGGTCGTCCAACGGAAGGGCCGCGTCTGGAGGTTGGTGCCATGGCTGCACGCGGCGTCCTGTGTTTGGGTGCGCTGTGCCGGGATGCGTCCACTCCGCTCCTCTGCGACCCAAAGAGGCAGCAATGCCTTCCTGGGGTTCTATCTCGTGGGCGACGCAATAACCTCAGGCCGCGCATTTTCATCTGGCCTGCGGGGAGCCACTGATGATTGCGACGCCCATGGGCTCGAGTTACCCGCGAAGACTGGCGCGCTTTAACGGGCGCACCGTAAAGACCTAGGAGGTCTCATGAGAGTATTGAGAAAGAAGAAGTTCGTAATTCCCGCAATCGTGGGCATAGTGGCACTTGTGGGCGGCGTCGCATTCGCCTATTTCACGACCGCTGGAAGCGGCACCGGCTCGGCACAAGTCGGCACGAACTCGGCCCTGGTGGTTAACGAAACCGGCGTTTCGGTTTATAACAGCACCATAGCCCCGAGCAGCTACGTTCAGGACCAATGCCTGCAGTGTGTTCAAGCCAGCCAATTCGGCAACGAGGTCACTCTTACAGCGGCTAATCAGCTACTGAGCACCGTAGTCGTTGGAATGAGGAGCTGGGATGCAACCGCGGTGAATTGGCCCATCACGTTCAACATCTATTCACCCACCGACCTCAGCACTCCCATCGCGACCGACACCCAGAACTTCGCTATCCCTGCTGCGGTAAACCCCAACACGACGCCAACTGCTTTCAACATCACCTTCAACTTCAACGGCATGTTCGACGTGCTGCCGGGCACGATTGTCTACGGCATCTCGTTCCCGACNNACCCAACGCTGGGCGTGTTCTCGGCGACCGACGTGTGGTGCGGGGCTACTAATCCGCATAACTACGGCGCCTACGGGAGCAGCGCAGGTGCTGACATCCCCGCGGTCCAGATCAATGTGGCCGGCACGGGCAATCTGTACCCGGGTGGCCCGGCCCAGACAGTCAACTTCACCGTCTACAACCCAGGATCGACGACCGAAGCGCTCAACGCAGTTGCGATCTCGGTGACGACTGACCCGAGTAATGGCTACGCCGAGAATNNGGTTCACCCCGACCGGCCAGACGTGGACCGGCGGGAGCATTGCCTCAGGGGCAACCGTTCCGGGCGCGGGCAGCATCTCGATGACTGACACGTCTGGGCCCCAGGACGCTTGCCAGGGCGCTTCCTTGAGCTTGACTTTCACTGCGAGCTAACGGAGGAAAACTGCTAGCCCCTGTCACCAATGCGAAAAGCCGGGGAGCCGGGCCACGGGGCAAGGCGACGTGGCCCGGTTGCCGGACGCTCGGTTCGGGCGGCCAGGTCGTGAAGGACACTTTTCACGGCTTGGCCGCAGTCCCGGCCTGTGGGGGCCAGCGACTGTGATTTAGAAAAGGGTGGGCAGTAACCAACTTGCCTCGGTGCTGTGCACCAAGAGTGATGGGATCCTGAGGAGCCATGTGACGAAGTGCCTTCCAGCACAGAGGCGTACGAGGCGGTGCATTACCGCCTTGTTCGTGGCGCTCGGTGGCCTCGCTGTCCCGGCCGGGTCCATGGTGAGCGTCGGCATGGCTCAGTCCCCGCTCGGCCTGTTGGCGTCTGCGCCCAGGGCATCGGACCAAGGCGGCCCTCCGCCCGTGCCCGTGATCACTACGTCTCCCGAAAG